>CAUAHS010000159.1 GCA_958428885.1 uncultured Eubacteriales bacterium | reverse complement strand
TCTATGGCGGCCGTCAGCTTCATGTCCAGGTTGAAGAAATAGACGGTGAACGTCACCGCGAAAAGCGATGCGGCGGCTATAACCAGCGCGAGAAGCGCCTTAGTCAGCTTGCTCATACGGTTCCTCCTTTGAAATTACCACGATTCCTCGTCGTTGAGCACCTCGAGGCTGGGGTCTATCGGCTCTTCGCCCATGACGGTGCGCATATAGCTGTTGACCTGCTCGCGGACGCCCTGACGGGAGATTATGCGCGGGTCGAAGAGGTCGTGCGTGACCCAGATGAGGTGGATGCCGCGCTCGCGGGCCTTTTCCTCGAACTGACCGTGCATGCCGTCGAGCGCCTTGCAGCTCATGTGCTCCCAGAGGATGACCATGTCGGCGTTGAACTCCTCGCAGAACTCCCAGAGCTCGTCGAGCAGGACCTTGTAGCCGCCGTGGGTGCGGTTGCGCATTATCATGTTCTCGGTCAGCCAGGCCATGTCGTAGATGGCCTGCTCCCTGCCCTCGGGGGTGTCCTCGGTGGCGAGGGTGCGGGTGGAGACCATGGAGAGCATGTCCGTCAGCGGGACTATGCCCCAGCAGTTGAGCAGCCAGAGCAGGAAGTCGAAATAGAAGTGCGACTGCACGCCCCAGACTATGGCGCGGTGGCGGTATTCCTTGGCCATGCGCTTCTTTTTCTTGTAAGCGCGCTCGGCGAGGCGGGTTATGTCGCGATCGGCCTTTTCAAAGGCGGGGACCTTGCCGCAGATGGCCATGTAGTTGGTCTCGGTGTAGAGCGCGAGGTTGGAGCCGAACACCTGCGGGTAGTTGGTCTTGTTCATCTCCAGCCAGCCGAGGCGGCACTCGGTGGCGTAGTTCACGCGCTTGGCGCACTCGAAGTAGTAGTCCCAGTTCCACTTCTCGCCGGTGTGCTTCTCGATGAAGGCGATGGCGTTGCGCACCTCCTGGGCGGCGTACTCCTGCACGTCGTCCTCGCGGTGGCGCAGCGGGGTGGCGAGCTGGAACACGGGGACGCCGTCCTCGAGCTCGAGGCGCTTGGAGATGACGCCGTTGCCGAGGAGCGAGCCGTCGCAGGTGGTGTTGCACTGCACTGCGCAGGCGCCGAGCACGGGGGCGTCGTCGTCGATGGAGACGCCGACCTCGGCCTCCGGCATCGGGCACACGTCGCCCGCAAGGCCGAACTGCTGCGCCACGTCGATGTAGTGCTCGACGGCGTGCTGGTTGAGCAGCACGGGGATATAGGTGGAGACCGTCTCGCGGCTGAGACCCTTGAGGTTGGGGAAGCCCATCATGACGGCGGTCATCTCGTTCTCGTCCACGAGGACGACCTTCTTGGAGAACTCCTTGTCGTTGCCGATGCGCCGGTCGCCGCGGAAGAGGCCGTCGAGCAGCTTGGCGACGTCCTCGATGATGAGGTCCTGCTCTATGTGGCAGATGCGCAGGTACTCGCCCCTCAGGCCCTGGGTGTGGCGGTCGACCATCATGGGCACGGCGAGGTAGTTCGCCATCCAGCGGTAGCGGAACATGGCCTTGATGTTCCTGGGCTTGACGATGAACTTGCCGAGGGTCATCAGAATGCCCAGCCAGCGGCCGTAATCGTACAGCGTATCGCTCACACCGCGCCACTCGCGGCGTTTGCGGACCTTGCCGTCGGTATAGAAATCACCGAACCTGTCGGCACCTATCTGTTTAGCCATTGGACGCGCCTCCCTGTATCTTTTTGATCTCGATGCTCTCCACAAACGCCTGGACGCGCGTGCGCATCTGGCCGGAGCCGGCTATGGTGTACGGCCTGTCCACCGAGAGCACGGGGTAGCCGAAGTCGTGCTGCAGGACGTGGGAGCCGACCATCCGCTCATAGGCCCAGGGGTCGCAGAACTTTATCTGCTCGTAGATGATGCCGTCGGCCTTGTACTCCCTGGCGAGGGCGTTGACGTATTCGCGGCGTCCGAGCATCTTGGGCATGTCCATGTAGCGCGGGCACTGGCTGTGCTCCATGTAGTGGCGGCAGACCTGGGTCAGAGCGTCCTCGGCGTCGCTGAGCACTATGGGCACACGTCCGGGCAGGGAGCCGTAGCAGAAGCGGTCGGCGCAGACGTAGGCGCCGGTCTCCTCCACGAGCTTGACGAAGTCCACGTCGTCTATCTCGGAGCCGACGAGCACCACGCGGGCACGGAAGGGGTTCTTCGGCTCCGGCTCGCGGGTCCTGAGCTCCTCGAGCGTCTCCTCCAGCTTCTCTATGAGCATGTCCTGGGGCGCCGCATAGGTCGCAAGGGTGATGATGTGGAACTCATAGCCGGTTATGCGCGGGTTTTCCTCCTTGCGGAAGTCGCCTATGGCGCGGATGAGCTCGCAGACGCGGTTGTGGCGGCGCACGGACTCACGTATCGCCGCGTCGGAGACGTCGATGCCGAAATTCTCGGCCAGCGGCTTGAGGATGTGGTTCGTGCACTGGAGAGTGTAGAGATTCAGACCGTTGTCGTCGCACTTCATGGGGATCTCCATGTACTCGTAGAAGAACTTCTCCTTGTCCATGGTCTTGAGCAGCTCCATGTTCTCGACGCAGCGGTTCATCATGGTGCAGCCGTCGGGCGTTATTATGCAGTCGGCGAACTTGAAGCCGCCCTCGATGGCCCGCTCGAGCAGCGCGCGGGAGTATTCGCAGAGAAAGCTGGTGAGGTAGTAGGTGGCCATCTCCATGGAGCCGGTGCGGGGTGCACGCAGGCGGATGGAGAAGGTCCCGGCGAGGTTGAGCAGCGGCTCCGGCACGTTCTCGCAGACGTAGGCCACGCAGCGTTTTCCCTCGCTCTTGGCCTGGGCGATGAGCTCGTTGTTCGCGTCCTGCAACAGATTTTCAAAATAGATAAGGTGCTTCAGGTCTTTCATTTTCTCCTCCTCGCGGAAAGGGGGCTAACAGCCCTCTATCTGCTTGATATTCATCTCCCTGCCCTGCTGGAGCCAGGTCTCGCCGCTGCCGCAGTAGGGGCAGGTCTTGCCGTATTTGACCGTGGGATAGGTTTTCTTGCAGGCGTCGCACCAGGTCACGGCCGGGATGGTCTCGCATATGAGCTGCGAACCCTCGATGAGCGGCGTTTTCTTTGCGTACCAGTTCCAGCAGTCGATGAGGTAGTCCGGGACGATGCCGGAGACCTCGCCGAACTCGAGCGTGACGGAGCTTATCTGCGTCAGCTCGTTCTGACGGGCGATTGCGTCCACCTGCTTTATGACATAGGTGACGATACTAAGTTCGTGCATAATTTCCTCACTTTTATCCCAAACAGGCACGGAGCTAGCCGTGCCTGTCTGGTGTCTGCTGCGTTTTAGGCTTATTTTCCGGCGAGCTTTTTCTTGAGTATCTTGACCTCGCGCTTGGCGGCGTAGGGCAGGATCTCCTTGAACTTGTCCTCGGCCGGGACCATGTGCGAGCACTCGGGGCGCACGCGCTTGAGGTGGATGGCGTCAAACTCGCACTTGGTGGTGCAGATGCCGCAGCCTATGCACTTGTTCGGGTCGACGACACTGCGGCCGCAGCTCAGGCAGCGGCTGGCCTCGGACTTTATCTGCTCCTCGGTGAAGGTGACGCGCTCGTCGCTCATGGTCTTGACCTTGGCCTGGTCGATGGCCGGCTCGTTGCGCGCGGGCTTCTTGAAGCTCTCGGGCGGGAGGGCGACGTTGCCCTTGTCCAGCTCCTTGAAGATGCGGCGGTTGCGGTGGATGGTCAGGGACTGGCCGACGTTGACGTAGCGGTGGATGGAGACGGCGCCCTCACGGCCGGTGGCGATGGCGTCGATGGTGTACATGGGTCCGGTGGCGCAGTCGCCGCCGACGAAGATGTCGGGCTCGGCGGTCTGGAAGGTCAGCTTGTCGCAGTCGATGAGCCTGCCGTCCGGGGTCTCCGCCTTGGTGCCGGCGAGGACGCTGCCGTAGTCGGAGCGCTGGCCGATGGCCACGAGGACGTTGGAGCACTTGACGGTGACGGTGTCGTTCTCGTCGTACTTCGGCGCGAACTTGCCGCTCGCGTCACGCACGCTGGTGCAGCGCATGAACTCGACGCCGGTGACCTTGCCGTTCTTGCCGATGATGCGCTTCGGGCCCCAGCAGTTGTTGATGACGACGCCGTCGGCTATGCCGGCGTTCTTCTCGTCGGGAACGGTGGGCATCTCCTCGTCCTTCTCGAGGCAGTAGATGCTGACGCTGCCCTCGCCGAGGCGGACCGCGGTGCGGGCCACGTCGATAGCCGCGTTGCCGCCGCCGATGACGATGGTGTCGCCCTTGAGCTCGGTGAGCTCGCCGCGGTTGACGGCACGCAGGAGGTCGAGACCGCCGGTGACGCCCTTGAGGTCCTCGCCCTCGATGCCGAGCTTGGACGCGGTCTGGAGGCCGACCGCGACGTAGAAGGCCTTGTAGCCCTCCTCACGCAGCTGCGCTATGGTGACGTCCTTGCCGACCTCGACGCCGCAGCGGAACTCCACGCCCATCTCGCGCAGGACGTCTATCTCGGAATTCACGGTGGCCTTGTCGACGCGGAAGTTGGGGATGCCGTTCACCAGCATGCCGCCGGGGGCGGCTTCCTTCTCGAACACGGTGGGCTTGTAGCCCTCGATGGCGAGGAAGTAGGCGCAGCTCATGCCGGCAGGACCGGCGCCGATGATGGCTATCTTCTGCTCGAAGGGGGCCATGGTGCAGGAGTTCATGGGCGGGATGTAGCGGTGCTCGTCCTTCATGTCCTGCTCGGCGATGA
>CAUAHS010000158.1 GCA_958428885.1 uncultured Eubacteriales bacterium | reverse complement strand
CTGGCGCGAGTACGGGACGGATATGTTCCGCATGCTCGACGCCGAGTTCGCCTGCATCATCTACGACGCCGAGACGCACGAGTTCATCGCAGCGCGCGATCCCATAGGCATCCGCCCCCTCTTCTACGGCTACGACATGCACGGCACGATGCTCTTCGCCAGCGAGGCGAAGAACCTCGTCGGGCTGGTGTGGCGCGTGCGCCCCTTCCCTCCCGGCTGCTACTGGAAGGGCGGGCAGTTCCACCGCTACGCCGACGCCGGAGAGGCCGGACCGGTCATCCACGGCACCGAGGACGAGATCTGCGCCGGCATCCGCGAGAGGCTGATAAAGGGCGTTGAAAAGCGCCTGGTCTCCGACGCCAAGGTCGGCTTCCTGCTCAGCGGCGGTCTGGATTCCTCCCTGGTCTGCGCCATAGCCGCCCGGCTCACCGGCAAGCGCATCCGCACCTTCGCCATAGGCATGAGCGGCGACGCCATCGACCTCGGCTACGCCCGCGAAGTCGCGGAGTTCATAGGCAGCGAGCACATGGAGGTTGTCGTCCCCGTCAGGGAGGCGGTCTCCGCCCTCACCGACGTCATCGCCGCCATCGGCTCCTACGACATCACGACGGTGCGCGCCAGCGTCGGCATGTACCTCGTCTGCAAGGCCATCCACGAGCAGACCGACGTCCGCGTCCTGCTCACCGGCGAGGTCTCCGACGAGCTCTTCGGCTACAAGTACACGGACTTCGCACCCTCGGCCGAGGAGTTCCAGAAGGAAGCGCAAAAGCGTATGCGCGAGCTCTACGCCTACGATGTCCTGCGTGCCGACCGCTGCATCTCCGTGCACTCGCTGGAGGCCCGCGTGCCCTTCGGCGACCTGGACTTTGTCCGCTATGTCATGTCCATCGACCCGGAGATGAAGATGAACCACCACGGCGTGGGCAAGTATCTCCTGCGCCGTGCCTTCGACGGCGAAGGGCTGCTGCCCGACGGCATACTCTGGCGCGAGAAGGCCGCCTTCTCCGACGCCGTGGGCCACTCGCTTGCAGACAACCTCAAGGCCCTCGCCGAGCGCATGTACTCCGACGCGGACTTTGAGCACAAACGCAGAAGATACACCTTTGCGCAGCCGTTCACCAAGGAATCCCTGCTCTACCGCGAGATATTCGAGAAGTACTACCCCGGTCAGGCGGAGATGGTCCCCGGTTTCTGGATGCCCAACCGGAACTGGGCGGGCTGCGACGTGGGCGATCCTTCCGCGCGCTATCTCTCCAACTACGGGGACAGCGGAAGGAGCATAAACGAGCTGGAGGAAGTAAAATGTCAAACTGCGCGGTAGTTGGAATCAACTGGGGCGACGAGGGCAAGGGCCGCATGGTGGACCTGCTCACTCAGGACTTTGACGTCGTCGTCCGCTACCAGGGCGGCGGGAACGCGGGGCACACCGTTATAAACGAATACGGCAAGTTCGCCCTGCACCTGCTGCCGTCGGGCATCTTCCGCCCCGGGGTCGTGAATGTTCTCGGCCCCGGCGTGGCGCTCGATCTCCAGAGCCTCTGGGAGGAGATCGAGACGGTCCGCGCCCAGGGCGTGAAGATCACACCCGAGAACCTCATGATAAGCGAGCGGGCCAGCCTGCTCCTGCCCTGGCACAAGGAGCAGGACGCGCTCGAGGAGCAGCGCCTCGGCGCACACAAGTTCGGCTCCACGAAACAGGGCATAGCGCCCTTCTACTCCGACAAGTACCAGAAAAAGACGCTGCAGGCCGGCGACCTCAACTATCCCAAACAGATGACGGAGCGCCTTGCCGAGATACTGGAGTGGAAAAACCTCACCCTCACAAAGGTCTACGGCGCCAAGGGCTTCACGCTCGAGGAGATCACCTCCTGGCTGGAGCGCTACGGCGAACCGCTCCGTCCCTTCATACGTGAGACCGGCCGCTTCCTCTCCGGAGCCGCGGCTGCGGGCAAACGCATACTTTTTGAGGCTCAGCTCGGCGCTCTGCGCGACTTAGAGCACGGCATCTGCCCCTATACGACCTCGTCCAACACCCTTGCAGCCTACGCCCTGATGGGCAGCGGTATGCCTTCGGGAAGTCTGGACGAGGTCGTCGGCGTCGTCAAGGCCTACTCCACCTGCGTGGGCGAGGGCCCCTTCGTCTGCGAGTGGTTCGGTCCCGAGGCCGACGAGCTGCGCACCGCCGGCGCCGAATACGGCGCCAAGACCGGCCGCCCCAGGCGCGTCGGACCCATCGACCTCGTCGCCACGCGCTACGGCGTAAGGCTCCAGGGTGCGACCTGCATCGCCCTCACCAAGCTCGACGTGCTCGGCTACATGGATAAGATACCCCTCTGCGTCGCCTACGAGGTGGACGGCGCCGAGACGCGCGACTTCCCCTTCCCCGCCGCGCTCGAGGACGCAAAGCCCGTCGTCGAGTACATGGACGGCTGGAAGTGCGACATCTCCCACGCCCGCCAGTGGACCGATCTGCCCCTCGAAGCCCGGCGCTATGTCCGGCGCATCGAGCAGGAGACCGGCTGCCCCATCCGCTACGTCTCCGTCGGCGCAGGCAGGGATGAGTATATCAAGCTGTAACAGGAAATCTGGAAAGGATATGGTATGTGCGGAATTGTAGGCTTCACAGGTAAGCGCGAGGCTGCCCCAGTGCTGCTCGCCGGGCTCAAGGCGCTTGAATACAGAGGCTACGACTCGGCCGGAATCGCCGTCATGGGCGAGACCGGCCTGGAGCTCGCCAAGACCAGCGGCCGCATTGAGACGCTCTGCGAGCTCACGAAAAACGGGGCGTCCCTCCCCGGGCGCTCCGGCATTGGCCACACCCGCTGGGCCACCCACGGTGCGCCCACGGACACCAACGCCCACCCCCACGTCAGCAACAACGGCAAGTTCGCCGTCGTCCACAACGGCATCATCGAAAATTACGCCGAGCTGAGGGCCGAACTCACCGAGCGCGGCTGCGTCTTTCAGAGCGAGACCGACACCGAGGTCATCGTCCACCTGCTGGAGACCTGCTACACCGGCGACTTCAAGGAGGCCGTCATGCGCACCATCGCAAGGCTCGAGGGCAGCTACGCCGTCGGCATCCTCTGCGCCGACGCTCCGGGCACGCTCTACGCCGTGCGTGAGGCCAGCCCCCTCATCCTCGGTCTGGGCGTCGGGGAGAACTATTTCGCCTCCGACGTCACCGCCCTCGTGGCCCACACGAAAAACTCCATCTGCCTCGAGGACGGCCAGTTCGCCGAGCTCACGAGCGAGCGCATAACCGTTTTCGACAGCGCCGGACGGCCCGTCAATGCGCCCGTCACCCGCATCGAGTGGAGCGTCGAGGCGGCGGAAAAGGGCGGCTACGAGCACTTCATGCTCAAGGAGATCATGGAGCAGCCCAGAGCCGTACGTTCCGCGCTCGAGCCCCGTCTCCGCGGCGGCGGCATAGAATTTGAGGAGCTGGGACTTGACGACGAGGCGCTGAGGAGTATAAAATCCATAGTCATCACCGCCTGCGGCTCAGCATACTACGCGGGCTGCGTGGGCAAGCGGGTCATCGAAAGGCTCTGCCGCATCCCCGTCACCGCCGAGCTCGCCAGCGAACTGCGGTATTCGGACCCGCTCATCGGGCCGGAGACTCTGGTCATAGCGCTCTCCCAGTCAGGCGAGACGGCTGACACCCTCGCCGCAGCGCGCGAGTGCCGCTCCCGCGGGGCAAGGCTGCTCGCCATAGTCAACGTCGTGGGCAGCAGTCTCGCAAAGCTCGCGGACGACGTGGTCTACACCCGAGCCGGTCCGGAGATCGCCGTGGCCTCGACCAAGGGCTACACCACCCAGGTGGCCGTCATCTGCGCGCTCGCTGCGCACTTTGCGCACCGTCTCGGGCGCATCGACACCGAGGAGCTGCGCCGCCTCGCGGGCAGGCTCTACCTCATCCCCGACGCCATCCAGCGCGCAATAGACATGAACCACGCCCTCCCCACCCTCGCCAGGCGCTACTGCCTCGGAGACGCGCTCTATTACATAGGGCGCGGCACGGACGGCGCCGTGGCGCTGGAAGCGGCGCTGAAGATGAAGGAGATCAGCTACAACCACTCCGAGGCCTACGCCGCCGGAGAGCTCAAGCACGGCACCATCGCCCTCATAGACGAGGGCACCCCCGTCGTGGCCCTCTGCTGCCGGGAGGACCTGCTCGAGAAGATGATAAACGGCATCGAGGAGGTCAAGGCCCGCGGCGCAAAGGTCCTGGCTGTGGCGCTTGCCGGGAACCGGCGCATCCTCGCCGCGGCGGACGACGCCATATTCATACCCCGCACCGACCCGCTGCTCGACCCCGTGGCCGAGATCGTGCCCTTGCAGCTGCTGGCCTACTACGCCGCGCGCGAAAAGGGCTGCGACATAGATAAACCCAAAAACCTCGCAAAATCCGTAACTGTCGAGTAATTTGGAGGCAAAAATGGAGGAAAAGATACTCGTAATCGACTTCGGCGGCCAGTACAGCCGCCTCATCGCCCGCCGTGTCCGTGAGCAGGGCGTCTACGCCGAGATCCTGCCCTGGCGCAAGGCCACGGTGGAAGCTCTCCGTGAGAGCGGCTGCAAGGGCGTCATTCTCACCGGCGGACCGCAGAGCGTGCCGGAGCCCGGCTCGCCCAAATGCGAGCGCAGCGTGCTGCACGCGGGAGTGCCCGTGCTCGGCATCTGCTACGGCTGCCAGCTCATGGCGTATCTTGAGGGCGGCGAGGTGGGCTCCGCCGGAGCCT
>CAUAHS010000157.1 GCA_958428885.1 uncultured Eubacteriales bacterium | reverse complement strand
CTGCAGCTGCGCGATTATGGCGTTGATGGAGGCCTGGGCGGCGGCCTCTGCGGCCGCAGCCTTGGCATATTCGGCCTTGGCGGCGTCTATGTCGTCCTGGAGCTTGTTGATGACCTCAACGGCGGCGGCGATCTGCTCTTCGAGCTCGGCCTTCTCGGCCTCGAGCGTCTTCTGCTTCTCGCCCAGCTGCTCAAGCGTGGCCTCGTACTCGGCCTTGACCTGCTCCGTGTTCTCGCGCGCTGTCTTGTACTCCTCAAAGAGGCGCTTGTCCGCGTCCATTATCTCGCCGATCATGTCGATGGCGGAGAGCACGTCGGAGAGGCTGCGGCACTGGAACAGGATGTCGAGATATGTATAGCTGCCCTCTTCCTCCATTGCACGCACGCGCTTGCAATAGAGGTCGTACTGCGCCTGCTCGGCGGCTTCAGCCTTTTCGAGCTCTTCGGCCTTGTCCTGGATGAGGCCCGTGTAAACGTCGATCTGCTCGTTTATGAGCTCTATCTCCTGACGGGCCAGCTCGTTTTTCTCGTCCATCGCCGCCTTCTGGTCGATGACGTCGGCCTGCTGGGCGACGAGGTCGTCAATGTTGGTCTGAATGCTCGCCTGCTGGTTCTGGAGCTCGGTCTTTTGCTGCTCCAGAGCGTCGATCTGGTCCTGACCGCCCGCAGCCAGCGCGCCAAGGGAGCCCATCACGGACACCACCAGCGTCAGCATCATGAGGAAGGCCAGGATGATGCATACAATGGATATCGCTTTTTTCTTCATGAGAATCTCCTATGCGCTCAGACCTTCAGGTAGTTCCTTATCGCGCTGGAGCCGCCGACTACGCCGACGAGCACGCCCACGGCGAGGTAGGCGCCCAGCAGCGGGAGCATGACAGTGGAGAAGGGCACGACGCTGATGAGCGTGCCGGCCACTCCGGTCACTATCTTTCCGGTCACGAGATTGTAGAGGCCCCACTCGATGAGGAAGGCCAAACCGCCGCCGAGTATGCCGAGCACAAGGCCCTCGACGATGAATGGGCAGCGGATAAAGCCGTTGGAGGCGCCGACCATCTTCATTATCGCGATCTCCTCGCGTCTCGTGAAGGTGGCGAGCTTTATCGTGTTCGACATGATGAAGAAGGACACGACGATGAGGATGATGATGAGGATGAGCGACACGACGCTGACTATGTTCCTCGCGGTTATGAACGCCTGGGCGTAATCGAGGTGGGCGTTCACCTTGGCGATGCCGTCAACGGCCTCAAGGTCGGCCTTGGTCTGGCTCATGAGGCTGATGTCGGTCAGGTGGATGACGTATCTGTGGCGGAACACGGAGGCGTCCAGGATGTCGAAGAGCTCGGGGTCGTAGTCCTCCTTGAACTCCTCCATGGCCTGTTCATTCGTGATGAATTCAACGCTGGCGACGTTGGGGACGGACTCCACCAGGGGCTGGAGCGCCTCGGCCTCGTCGATCGTCAGAGCGTCGTCCACGAAGGCGACGACCTCGTTTTCGGACTCGAGCCCGGAGATCATGTCGTTTATGTTCACAACCAGCAGGCCGAAGCTGCCCATGATGATGAGGCAGGCCATGATTATCGTGACGGTGGCGAAGCTCATGAGGCCGTGGCTGAATATGCCGGTGAAGCCGGACTTTATCAGATATCCAAGTCTATTCATAGTTGTAGTACCCGTCCATTCCGTCGCTTATGACATGGCCCTCGTCTATGGCGACAACGCGCTTGGAGAAGGCGTTCACAAGCTCCTTTTCGTGCGTGACGACCAGCACCGTGGTGCCCAGCTCGTTTATCTTCTCAAGCAGGAGCATTAGCTCCAGGCTGCGCACGGGGTCGAGGTTGCCGGTGGGCTCGTCCGCGATTATCATACGCGGGCTGTTCACCAGCGCTCTGGCAATGGCCACACGCTGCTGCTCGCCGCCGGAGAGCTCCTGGGGATAGCGCTTTTCACGCCCCTTGAGGCCGACCAGCTCGAGCACGTAGGGTACGCGCTCCTTTATGTCCTTGTTGGCAGCGCCGACAACGCGCATTGCAAAGGCGACGTTGTCATAGACCGTCATCTTGTCGATGAGGCGGAAGTCCTGGAAGATGACCCCCAGCGTCCGGCGCAGCATGGGCAGTTTGCGGCGCTTTATGCGGCGCATGTCAAAGCCGTTGACGGTTATCTCGCCGGATGCGGCCTGTACCTCGCCGGTGAGGAGCTTGATTATCGTGGTCTTGCCGGAGCCGGAGGGGCCGACAAGGAACACGAATTCCCCCTCGTTGAGCTCGAGATCCACGCCGTTGAGCGCCTCAGTGCCGCTGCTGTCGTAGATCATCGTGACGTTGTTCATCTGAACCATAGGTTAACGAGCCTCCGTTTGTCCCCGGCACTCAGTATTTCGAGGTGTTCTGCGTGTCGAGGTATTTTTTGACCATCATCGCGACCTTGAACACGATGGCGTGGTCAAACTCGCGCAGGTCCAAGCCGGTGATCTTCTTTATCTTCTCAAGCCTGTACACCAGGGTATTGCGGTGGACGTACAGCTTACGGCTTGTCTCAGATACGTTCAGGTTGTTCTCAAAGAACTTGTTTATCGTCTCCAGCGTGTCCGGGTCCAGGGCCTCTATGGGGTTCTTCTTGAAGACCTCGGAGAGGAACATCTCGCAGAGGGTGGTGGGCAGCTGGTAGATGATGCGGCCGATGCCGAGATTCTCGTAGTTGATGATGGACTTCTCGGTGTCGAACACCTTGCCGACCTCGATGGCGACCTGGGCTTCCTTGTAGCGGTCGGCCAGCTCGCGCAGGTGGTAAGCCGTGGTGCCGATGCCGATGACGGTCTTGACCAGCAGCTCGCTCTTGACGGCGTTTTCGATGTTCTCGGCCACGGCGATTATGTCCTCGGGCCTCTCCTCGCGCGTGAGCTCCTTGATGACGACGATGTCGGTCTCGCTCACGGACAGCACGAAGTCCCTCTGCCTGTCCGGGAAGAGGTTCTGGATGACCTCCAGCGCCGCCACGTCGGAGCGGTCAAGCTGGCGGACCAGGTATACGGAGCGGGGCACGTCCGTGACAAAGTGCAGCTCCTTGGCGCGCACATAGACGTCGCCGGGAAGGATGTTGTCGGAGATTATGTTCTTTACGAAGGTGGCCTTGTTGTGCTTTTCCTCGTAGTTCGTGCGGGCCTCGTTCATCGCGACGGAAGCGAGGATGCACACGCTGCGGGCAACGGCGTCGTGCCCGGCCACGAACACCGCGTAGTCGAAACGCGAGCCCGTCACGCCGAGCAGTTTATATGTTCTGACGGCTGAAGTAAAGATTTGTTCCGGATTATCGGCAAGCGCAGCCTGCAGGTCGTCAAGGTGGGAGCCTATCATCGAAAGCTCGCTGCACGCAATGACAAAGCCCTGCTCGTCCACCACGCCTATGCACCTGTCGGTGGCCTCCTTCATCTGGACTATTACGCTCTGGAACACCCTGCTTGACATATTTAGCATCCTCCCTGTTGAACAAAAGCCCTTTTGCGTCCGTCCACAGCTCTCCCCCGGCGCTTGCGGGCTTTAGTTATAATATACAATACTCACCGATTTTGCGCTTAACATAATAATACATTTATGTGCAAAGTTCAATAGAAATTTGTGTTCTTTTTGTGAACATTTTAGTTTTTCGTTGTTAAATGGCACAAATTAGGCTTTTTCATTCGTTCAAAATTGTGTCAAAGCAAGGTTTTTCGACTTCTCGTCAAGCTCACGAAGCTCTCCGGGCTCCGAGGCGTCCGGAAGCGAGAGCGCGCCTATCGACAGCCTGCGCAGCGCTGTTACGGGTTTTCCGCGCGAGGCGAGCATGCGTTTGACCTGGTGGTACTTGCCCTCCATGACGCGCACGAGGCAGCGCCCGCTCTCCAGCGGCTCAAGCCTTGCGGGCAGGCATTGTGTTCCATCCGCCAGCGTGAGGCCCTCGGCAAAGGCCGAGACGTCCTCCGCCGTCACCTGCCCCTCGGTCGAGGCGAGGTAGCACTTTTCCACCTTCGACTTCGGCGAGATGACGCGGTGGGCGTAGTCGCCGTCGTTCGTGAGGAGCAACAGACCCGTGGTGTCCCGGTCGAGCCGCCCCACGGGAAAGAGGCCGAGACCGCGGTATTCCGCGGGCAAAAGCTCGAGCACGGTCGGGAGGCTGCGGTCCTCGGTGGCGCAGACGTATCCCGCGGGCTTGTCGAGCATAAAGTAGCGGTATCTGGAGCAGTTGATGGCCGCACCGTCCACGCTGACGGCAGCCTCGCGCGGGACTTTGCGCTCCGGGGACGTGACGGTCACGCCGTCGACGCTGACCCGTCCCGAGCGCACGAGCGTTCTGGCTTCGCTGCGGGAATAGAGCCCGCTGTCCGATATGAGTTTGTCAAGGCGTTCTGTCATATCCGGCCCTCAGCTGCAATATACTTCAAACGGGAGGGGATGTCCCGTGACAAAATCAAAATTGACCAAAAGAAGCGCGGTATTCATCATAATAGCCGCGGCGGTGGTGATCGCAGTCATCGTGCTTATCTGCTCCGGCGGCTCCGGCTCGGGGCTGACGACGACGGAAGCGCGGGTGGAATATCTCGCCTCGCTCGGCTGGGAGGTGGACCCCACCAGCGAGACGGCAAAGGAGATCGTCCTGCCCGACGAGATGGGCGGAGTGCTGGCCGAGTACAACGAGCTGCAAAAGCAGCAGGGTTTCGACCTCAGCCAGTACTGCGGCGAGGTCTGCGAGAGCTACACCTACGTCCTCACGAACTATCCAAGCGGCGAGACGGGCGTCA
>CAUAHS010000156.1 GCA_958428885.1 uncultured Eubacteriales bacterium | reverse complement strand
AGAGGTCTATCTAGAACAGGACGGCGGGATTGTACTCGTCGCGCGCGCCGAGGGCGTAGACAGAGCCGTTGGAGTCCACGCCGTACTGGCCGCGCCAGCTGTCGGGCAGTATGAGCGTGACTCCCATGTCCTCATACGTAATCTTCTCCTGCTCGACGGGCACCTCAACAGGCACCTCTATCTCCTGGGCGAACACCGTGGCGCCCAGACCGAAGCCGCCGCAGACCATGACGGCCAGCGCGGCCGCCGCGGCGGCGATGCGCCGAACCAGGCGCTGCCTGCCCTGCCTGGCGTAGTTTGGCACGCGCTCCGCCTGCTCGACCAGGCGCTCGTCTATATTGCCGATGCGCTCGGAAAACTGACTTTTGTTCATAGCTCTACACCCTCGCTTTCCAGCTGCGCCCTGAGCTTGAGGCGCATGTGATACAGCATGTTCTTGATTTTGCCCTGGCTGTAGCCGGTCTTCTCGCTGAGACTCGCTATCGAGTCAAAGTACCAGTAGCGCCGGACAAAGATGACGCGCTTGTCCTCGCGCTGATGCCAGAGGAAATTGCTGATTGCGCGCTCAATGCGCCTCGCCTCCAGTTCGTCTTCCAGGCTTTTGCCGTCAGGGACGCAGTCGCCCAGCTCGTCAAGCGCGAGCAGCGCGTCGGGACTGCGCTTGGCCGCGGAGAGGTACTCGCAGCGCTTGAGCGCGGTGTTGCGCGCTACTTTGCCGACAAAGGCCGAAAAGCGCGCCGGGCGCGCGTCGGGTATCGCCTGCCACAGAGCCAGGTAGGTGTCGTTGATGCACTCCTCGCAGTCTTCGCGGTCCTCGCGGCTGGCGAGGATATTGCCCGCGATGCTCCGGCAGAGCCTGCCGTACTTGAGCGAGGTCTCGCGTATCGCCCGCTCGTCGCGCGCCCAGTACAGGGCGATGATGTCTTCATCTTCCATTTAGCCGCCTCCTCTATGTTAGCTAAGCGCCGCGGCCGCTTTCAATATATAAGTACGGTTTTGCGCCGGATGGTCGCAAAAATAAATGCGCCGGCGTTGACCGGCACATTTTGCGCTGCTTAGGAGCTGAAACGGCATAAGAAAAAGCCGGCGGCATCGCAAGGATGCTGCCGGCCTCTCCCGCCGTTGCCGTGGGAGCCCAGATAGAACCTGCACGTCTCCGGCAGGTGGGTCGCCTCTCCTGTGCTTCCACGCTTCCAACTTCCAACACCCCGCTCGAGGGGGAGCCGGGAGGCCTGCAATTCACGCAGGAATGTGGCATCCCTTATTAGTGATGTGGGTTTAAGAGGGCCCTAAAAAATCCGCAAACAGGGCAGGATCGTAACAAATCGCCGCGGGCAGGCATTAAAGCCTATGCCGCGCCTGGGGAACTTATTCCCCCTCCTCATCGTCTGTCTCATCGCCGAAGAGTTCTTCCATGAACTTGTCATACACAGCGACGAGCTCTTCCTCATCATCGACAGAACAGAAAACTTCTTCGCCGTTTTCCTCTTCGATGCGGAGGATGATGTAGCCGTAGTCGGGGTCGTCCTCGCTCATATCGGCGGGAAGAAATGCCGAATATTCACGGCCGTTAAACTCCATTGTGGCGAGCTGCTCGAGCTCGAACTCGTTGCCTTCCTCGTCCTCGATGGTGATGTAAGTGCTGCCGAGATCTTCGTCCATTGCTGCCCCTCCGTCTATCTTTCTGGCACTATTGTAACTCATACGCTGCAATAAATCAATCGTATTTTTATCACTCACCTATGGAAAACTGTTCTCAGGTTCCGAGATCTTCTAGCAGCGTCAGTAATTCCTCGCGGTCGGCCACGGCGAGACCCGTGCTGAGTATCTGCCGGTCCGCATCACGCAATGTTCCGACCTCGATGTCCGTCAGCGTGATGGGCGAGGTGTCGCCCACCGAGGCGAACACCGCCACGCAGCCGTCATACTCTCGCAGGACGTACTCCGCCTCCGCAAGCGAACAGCTCGGCACATAGCTGTACGCCGCCGCCGTGCTCGCGTGCTCAGGCGCCTGGCCAGTTATGCCGCCGAGCGCCGCCCACGCACACACCGCCGCCGTGCACGCCAGCAGCGCCGTGCCGCCGAGCTTTATCCAGAGCTTCATCTTTTGCCCCCCTTTCGGCTAAATTATCCCACAAAAGGGCAAAAATAATACGCCACGCAAAAGTTTACAAACCCTCTACTCCTTTTCGACCAAATGTGATATACTCTTACTTTAGAATGGTGTGAGTGCCCCCTTCATCATACTCGCACCCTGTGCACGGAGGTGCAGGTTTACCTATGGACAAAGAACCCAAATTCAAACTTCACGCAGGAAAGGCCGCGGATACGGCCGCCGATACCGTCGTCGGCGCCGTTGGTCTCGCGGCTAAGATCATAGTCACCGTCCTGCTCGTAATACTTACGACCACGCTGCTGCTCGCCTGCGTGTTCGCTTTCTATGTCAAGACCTGTCTCACCGAGGACATCGACGTTTCGCTCTCGGACTATCAGCTCTCGGAGTCGAGCATCATCTACTGCGAGACCAGCGCGGGGGAATATAAGGAGCTCGCCACGCTCCACGGCTCCCAAAACCGCATCTGGGTCGACCTCGAGGACATCCCCGACTACCTCGTCAAGGCCCTGGTCGCCATCGAGGACCACCGCTTTTATAAGCACAAGGGCGTGGACTGGTACCGCACCGTCGGCGCCATGTTCACCCTGCTCACAGGCGGGGACGACTCCTTCGGCGGCTCCACCATCACCCAGCAGCTCATAAAGAACCTCACCGGCAACAAGGAAGTCACCGTGCAGCGAAAGCTCATCGAGATCTTCCAGGCCCTTGAATTCGAGAAGAAGTACGACAAGGACCAGATTGTCGAGTGGTACCTCAACGCCGTCTACTTCGGCGAGGGCTGCGACGGCATCTACACCGCTGCGCAGAAATACTTCGGCAAGGAGCCCTCTCAGCTCACGCTGGCCGAGAGCGCGTCCATCGTCGGCATAGTCAACCTGCCCACCTATTACAGCCCCTTCTACAGCGAGGAAAACAACAAGGAGCGCCAGGAGGCCGTGCTGCGCCGCATGTACGAGCTCGGCTACATCAGCTATGACGAGTACGAGGAGGCCAAAAACGAGCAGCTCGTCTTCACCCGCTCCGACAACGAGGTGGCCGACCAGGAGATCTACAGCTACTACGTCGAAGCCGTCATCAAGGACGTCACCGAGCACCTCATGGAGCAGAAGGGCATAAGCCAGGACACCGCAAGGCAGCTGCTCTATAACGGCGGCTACCGCGTCTACTCCTGCCTCGACCCCTATATCCAGGAGTGCGTGGACAACGTCTATCTCGACGTTGAGAACTTCCCCAAGCCCTACCGCGCCAACGACCAGCAGCTCCAGTCAGCCATGGTCATCATGGACCCCTACACCGGCGAGGTGAAGGCCATGTCCGGCGGTGTGGGCGAAAAGACCGGCAACCTGGTGCTCAACCGCGCGACAGACGCGCTGCGAGCACCCGGCTCCTCCTTTAAGCCGCTCGCCGTCTATGCGCCCGCCATCGAGCTCGGCCTCATCACGCCCTCCACGCTCGTCAACGACGCGCCGAGGGAGGAGGTCGAGATGTCCCAGGACCAGTGGTACCCCAACAACTCCGACTTCCAGTACCGCGGCATAATCGACATCGCCACCGGCGTGCGCCTCTCGCTCAACACCGTCGCCGCGCAGGTGCTCGACAAGCTGGGGCTTGACGCCTCCACCAACTTCCTCAAAAACAAGCTCGGCGTCACCAGCCTCGTGCCCGACGACTACAACTACGCCTCCCTCGCCCTCGGCGAGCTCACGAACGGCATCAGCGTCCTCGAGATGGCCCAGGCCTACTGCACCTTCGACAACTCCGGCATCTTCACCGAGGCCCGCACCTATTCGCGGGTCACGGACGCCGCCGGCAACATCGTGCTCGACAACCAGCCCAAGACCCACGTCGCCATGAAGTCCAGCACCGCCACGAACATCACCTCTCTGCTCTACTCCGCCGCCAACTACGGCACAGGCAGGGAGTCCATATTCTCCGGCCAGGCCATCGCGGGCAAGACCGGCACCTCCTCCTACAACTGGAACCGCTGGTTCGCGGGCTACACGCCCTATTACGTCGGCGTGGTCTGGACCGGCTTCGACCAGCCGGAGCAGATGTACGTCTACGGCAACCCCGCCGCCCAGGTTTGGAGGCGCGTCATGCAGCAGGTGCACGCCGGACTCGAGTACAAGAGCTTCCCGGCCGCCGACTGGATAGGCGGAGACACGCAGATCTTCGGCGACCTCACCGAGGCACAGGAGGAGCAGAACAATCCCAGCCCCAGCCCGTCCGAGGAGCCGGCGGCCTCCGCAAGCCCCGACGCTGCGGTCAGCGAAAACCCCGCAGTCTCCACAGCGCCCGTGGTCACGGACACCCCTGTCGCCACCGAGTCGCCCGTCGAGCCCGTGGAGCCCGTCGAGCCGCCCAGCAACGGCGGTCTGTTCGGCTGAGTCAGAGATAAAATCAGTGCGTCATGTGGGCCGGTAAAATATACCGGCCTACATTTTCGTGAATAAAGGTTGACAAAACGGAAATAATGAGTTACAATTCGGTTACAACGTTGGGAGGTTATTAAACATGGCAGCATCCAAAGAGCTTGTGTACAAGGGACACCCTCTGCGCCGCAAGGACAACATCATCTATTTCGGCAGTATGGCCGACAAGTACATCATCATGATGCAGATCCTTGAGACGAAGAAGGTCGAGGATATGGAGGTTGCCACTAAG
>CAUAHS010000155.1 GCA_958428885.1 uncultured Eubacteriales bacterium | reverse complement strand
ATGCGGACGCAGATGCGCTCGCGCTCAAGCGCACGATGCCCTACGGCGACTCGGTGCTCTATCCCGGCGGCGGAGCGGCGTACTGCCTCGACGTGCTGCCTCAGGAGTGGTCGGGCGCCGGGAGAGGGGACTACCGCCCCTCGCCCATCGAGTTCGTGACGGACTCCGGCAGCTGGACGGCGGATTTTGAGTACGTCGGCCACACGATAACGCCCGGTTCGACCGAGACTAGGTGCGGCCTGCCCACGGCATACGGCGGAGACATGACGCTCGCCGTCCTGCTCCGGGACGAGGCTGCTGGCGCCGAGCTCCGGCTCTACTACACGACCTACCCGGACGAGGACGTCATCACCCGCCGGTCGGAGCTAGTCTGCACCGGCGCCGGACTGAGCATACGCAAGCTCATGAGCCTGAGCCTCGACCTCGCCGAGCGGGATTTGAAGCTGACCACCTTCACCGGCGGCTGGATACGTGAGGCGCACCGGCACGACGCCGCCGTCGAGGGCACGCTGATAAACGAGAGCCGCACGGGCTTTTCCTCCAGCCGGGCGAACCCCGGCTTCATCCTCAGCGAGCGCGCGGCGGACGAGCGTCACGGCAGGGTCTGGGGCTTCAACCTGGTGTACAGCGGCAACCACATGAGCTGCGTCTCCGCCGACCCGCGCGGGACGGTGCGCGTCATGAGCGGCATCAGCCCGGACAGGTTTGAGTGGCCGCTCGGCACCGGCGAGAGCTTTGAGACGCCGGAGGCGGTCATGTGCTTTTCCTCGGAGGGTCTCGGCGGCATGAGCCGAGCGATGCACGACTTTGTGAACCGCTGCATCGTCCGTGGCGCCTGGGCGGGGCGGGGGAGACCCGTGCTCGTGAACGCCTGGGAGGGCTTCATGTTCGACTTCGACGCAAAGCGCCTGCTCTCCGTGGCCAAGCGCGCCAAGGCCATGGGTGCGGAGCTCTTTGTCATGGACGACGGCTGGTTCGTGGGCCGCGACGACGACACGGGCGGCCTCGGCGACTACGAGCCGGACACGAAAAAGCTGCCCGAGGGCGTCTCGGGCATCGCGCGCGAGGTGAAAAAGCTGGGTCTCGGCTTCGGCATCTGGGTCGAGCCCGAGGCGGTCAGCCCCAAAAGCCGTCTCTACGCCGAGCACCCGGACTGGGCCGTCACCGAGCCGGGGCGTGAGCCCGTCTATGGCCGCAACGAGCTGCTGCTCGACCTCACAAGGGGCGAGGTGCGTGACTACATCGTAGACTCGGTCACGCGCCTGCTCGACAGCGCGGAGATAAGCTATGTCAAGTGGGACATGAACCGCCAGATGGCCGGCGTGGGCGGGGCGTATTCGCACCGCTACATCCTCGGCCTCTACGAGGTGCTGCACCGTGTGTTCGACGCGAGACCGGACGTCCTCTTTGAGAGCTGCTCCTCCGGCGGGAACCGCTTCGACCTCGGCATGCTCTGCTTTTCGCCGCAGATCTGGGCGTCGGACGACACCGACCCCATAGAGCGGCTGGACATCCAGCGCGGGCTCTCCTATTTGTACCCGCTCTCCACGATGGGGGCGCACGTCTCGGCCTCACCGCACGCACAAACGCTCCGGCACACGCCAATGGGCACGCGCTTTGCTGTCTCCTGCTTCGGCTGCCTGGGCTATGAGCTCGATCTGCGCGAGCTCACGCCGGCGGAGCTGAAAGAGGCCCGGCGGCAGATAGAGTTCTACAAAAAGCACCGCATGACACTGCAATACGGGCGGCTCTACCGCTTTGACCTGCCCGACGGGCGGGAGGTGTTCGAGTGCGTAGCGCGAGATGGGGCGGAGGCCGTGACGGGGCATTTCCGGCGGCTCGTCCACGCGGCTCCGGCCTTTGAAAAGCTGCCGGCCGGCGGCCTGGACGCCGGAGCGGTATACGAGGTGGAGAGCCTCCCGACGCTGCTGCGCATTTCGGACTTCGGCGGCCTCATCAAGCACGCCCTGCCCGTGAAACTCCGCCCCGGCGGGGCGATACTCCGCGCGGCGGACTCGCTCGCAGGGCTGCGGCAGAACGCAGAGCGCTATACCGCCTCCGGTGCGGCGCTCATGGACGGGATCCGGCTTCAAAACCTGTTCTCCGGCACGGGATACGACAAGGCTCTGCGCCTTCCGGGGGACTTCGGCTCTGAAATATATCTCATAACAAGGGTAGGTAAAGCAAAATGAGAGCATACGAGAGACTAATAAAGTACGCAAAGGTCAGCACCGCCAGTGAGGAGGGCATAGGCGTATCGCCCTCGACGCCGAGGCAGTTCGACCTCGCGCGGCTGCTCGTGGAAGAGCTGCACGACCTGGGCGTTGCGGACGCCGAGGTGACGGACACCTGCTATGTCTACGGCCACCTTCCCGCGACTCCCGGACACGAGAACGCGCCCTGCCTGGGCTTCATCGCGCACATGGACACTTCGCCGGACTTTTCCGGGGAAAACGTCAAGCCCCGCGTCATCGAAAACTACGACGGCGGCGACCTGGAGCTCGGAGCCGGCCGGACGCTCAGCGTCAAGCAGTTCCCGCACCTGCCCTCGCTCAAGGGCCGGACGCTCATCACCGCGAGCGGGGACACCCTCCTCGGCGCGGACGACAAGGCGGGCATCGCGGAGATAATGACGCTCATAGAGCAGCTGCAAGGCGGCGAGATCGCGCACGGGCGCATAGCCGTGTGCTTCACGCCGGACGAGGAGGTCGGCTGCGGCACGGCGAACTTCGACATCCCCAGGCTCGGTGCGGACTTTGCCTATACGCTCGACGGCGGCGCCGAGGGCGAGGTCGTGTATGAAAACTTCAACGCCTGTTCCGCGGTAGTGAGCATCACGGGCGTGAACGTCCACCCTGGCAGCGCCAAGAACGTCATGGTGAACGCCGCGCTGGTGGCGACGGAGTTCAACGCCGCCCTGCCCAGCTGCGAGACGCCGAGGTACACCGAGGGCTACGAGGGCTTTTACCACCTCACCGCCATCGCGGGCACGGCGGAGCGCGCGGAACTGCGCTATATCCTGCGTGACCACGACGCGAAGAAGCTGGAGATGCGCCGTGAGACCATGTTCCACATCATGAAGATACTCAACGAGCGCTACGGCGCGGGCACGGTGAATCTCTCATTCCGGGAGCAGTACCGCAACATGGCCGAAAAGATACGCCCGGACTACATGCACCTCGTCGAGAATGCCGTCAAGGCCACTGAGGCTGCGGGCGTGGAGCCGCTCCGCCAGCCCATCCGCGGCGGCACGGACGGCGCACAGCTCTCCTGGGAGGGCCTGCCCTGCCCCAACCTCGGTACCGGCGGCTACGCCTTTCACGGTCCATTCGAGCACATCACCGCCGAGGGCATGGACAAGTGCGTCGACATCATCCGCGGCATAACCGAAATCTACGCCTGAGAGGGGTAATCGAGCGTGACAAAGCTGGAAAAGCGCAATAAATACTTCTTCGGCCTCGGCACCGTGGGCCGGGATATGTTCTACGCCTTCGAGGCCAACGCCCTGCTGTACTACCTGTCGAACGTCCTTAGCCTGCCCGTCGGAGTGTTCGCGGCGGCGAGCATGGTGCTCACCGTGCTGCGCATCCTCGACGCGCTCAACGACCCCATAACCGGCCTCATCATCGACAATATCCACAGCCCCTGGGGCAAGTACAAGCCGCCCATGCTCATCGGCGCGGTGACGAGCAGCGTGTTTTTCCTCATACTGTTCGCGGACTTCGGGCTCACGAACTACTGGTTCGTCGTCGTGTTCGGGCTGGCGTACATACTCTGGGACATCACCTACGGCGTGAACGACATCGCCTACTGGTCGATGCTGCCCTCGCTGACCATGGACCAGAAAAAGCGCGAGAACATGGGCGCCTTCGCCCGAATCTGCGCCAACGTCGGCATGTTCGCCATCATGGTCGCCTGGGAGCCCGTGACCTCGGCCATGGGCGGGACACCGCACGGCTGGTTCATTGTGGCTGTGGCCGTGACGCTGGCGATGCTGGGCTTCCAGTGCTTCACGCTCTTCGGGGTGAAGGAGGACAGGACGCGCTTCAAGCAGGAAAAGGGCACCAGCCTCAGGCAGATGTTCTCCGTCCTCTTCAAGAACGACCAGCTCATGTGGACCACGCTCTCGATGGCGCTCTTCATGGTGGGCTACTGCACGACCACGGGCTTTGCGATGTACTATATGCAGTACGTGTTCGGGAACAAGGACATGTATTCCATCCTCGCCGCAGTGGTAGGCGCGTCTCAGCTTGCGGCGCTGGCGGTGTTCCCGGCCTTTTCCAAAAAGCACAGCCGCAAGCAGCTCTATACCTTCGCAACGGCGCTGCTGGCGGCAGGCTATGTCGTGTTCTTCTTCGCAGAGGTGAGCATCTACGTCATCGCCGCAGCGGGCGTCATCGTGTTCATCGGCCAGGCCTTCATCCAGCTGCTGATGCTCATGTTCCTCGCGGACACCATCGAGTACGGCCAGTGGAAGCTCGGCAAGCGCAACGACAGCATAACCTTCTCCATCCAGCCGCTGATAAACAAGATCGGCGGTGCGCTCTCCACGGGCATAATAAGCATAACCCTCGTCCTCTGCGGCATCAAGACCGGCGACACGGCGGCGGAGGCCATCGACGCCGCCGGCCAGATGACCCTCAAGGTCTCCATGCTCGTCATCCCTCTCATAATGATAATCGCGGGCTATTTCATCTACCGCACGAAGTATAAGATAGACGAGAAGATGTACAAGGACATAGTCGCCGACCTGAAAGCTCGAGGGGACATAAAGGAATAAAAACAACGCCCGGCCACCCGCCGGGCGTATTTTTTTCCAG
>CAUAHS010000154.1 GCA_958428885.1 uncultured Eubacteriales bacterium | reverse complement strand
CATATCCGCCATGCGGAAGGACGCCCCCGAGAGCTGGATCGAGTGGAGCCTCCCCCTCTCAAGATATACCAAACCCCAGGTTTGAAAGTTTTTTGCCCCGCTTTTTTACAAAAAAGCGGGCGAAACCCCCTTGTGCTTATTGAAGCGCAGGAGGGGGTCAAAGGGGGAACCCTCGCCGGGGGCTCCCCCCTTTTATTTTTACTTTAACAAGCTCATTATCCCGTTCTCTTTTATCTGCCCCCTGAGCGTCTCGAGCTCGGAGGAGATCATCTCGTCGAGCACCCTCATGCCGAGGAGCTCCACGGGTGCCTTGTCGTCCGTGAGGATGAGGTCGCCGCCCTCGACAGGGACGAGGCCCGCCTCTACTCGGGACATGATGGCGCTCAGCGCCTCGTCCTCCCCCAGCGCATCGATGCGCTCGGAGAGTCGCGCAAAGCCTTCGGCGTCCGCGGTGGCCAGCAGCTCGAGGTTCGAGCCGCCCGTGACCTTCACCGTGGCGCAGTACGGGAACACCGAGGCGATGGTGTCCATGAGGTACTCGTTCATCGAGCCCTCGGCGTCGGAGCGCATGGACATGTTCACCACCATGACCCCGCCGGGGTTCAGGTGCCCGAGCACCTCGGTGAAGAACTCCACGCTGGACATCTGAAAGGGTATCGTGATGTCCTGATAGGCGTCCACCATGATGACGTCGTAGGTGCCGGATGTCGTGAGATAGGAGCGGCCGTCGCCCACGACGGCGTTGACCTCCTCCGGCAGGCCGAAGTACTCGCGCGAGAGGGCGACGATCTTCTCGTCTATCTCCACGCCCGTGACGGAGCAGCCCGGGAAGTATTTGAGGCACTGCCCGGCAAAGGTGCCGGTGCCGAGGCCGAGTATGAGCACGTCCTCGCACTTTTCCGCCATGAGCGGCGCCGCAAGGGCGTAGTCGTAATACATGCCCGTGAGCCCGCCGGACTTCATCATGATGCTCTGCACGCCGAAGGCCACGTTGGTGGAGAGGATGACGCTCTCGTCCGTCTCGCGGACCTGGAGGTAGTTGTAGATGGACTCGTCCTCGACGGTGAGGTCGTCCTCCCAGAAGGCGAAGCTGTAGTTGAAGGGCATGAACATGAGCGCCGTGATGACGACCGCGATGACCGCGCTGCGGGCGACCCACTTTTTGCGCGAAATGAAAAAGCCGAGGCTGATGACCGCGAGGATGGCGGCGAAGATGAGGAAGGTCCGCGCCGTGCCGACGGCGGGGATGGTCACGAAGGTGGGCAGGAAGGTGCCGATGATGCTGCCTATGGTGCCCAGAGCCTCCAGCTCGCCCACGGTGCGGCCGTTGTCGTCAAGGCTCTCGGTGGCGTATTTCATCAGCGAGGGCGTGACGGTGCCGAGCAGCATGAGCGGCACGACGAAGAGCGCAAAGCAGCTGCCCAGCGAGGCCCAGACGAGGAAGTTGCTCTTCACGAACAGCGCCAGCAGCCCGGAGACGCCCGCGATGACATAGCGCCCGGCAAAGGGTATGGCCGCCGTCCATATCGCCGTTATCAGCAGCCGCCGGTAGAGCCGCACAGGGTCCGGGTTCTTGTCCGCCGCCCGGCCGCCCCAGACGTTGCCTATGGCCATGGCTATCATAATGGTGCCGATGATGACCGTCCAGACGATCTGGGAGCTTGAAAAGTACGGCGCCAGCAGGCGGCTCGCGCCCAGCTCTATGGCCATGACCGACATGCCCGAGAAGAAGGCCGTAACGTATAAAAACAGCTTTCTGCCCATGACGGGGGTCTGCTTTGCCTCCATAAAATGCACCTCCGGCTGTGGTATACGCACAATGATACCACAGCCGGAGCCGTTATGCAACTATTTTATCCCAGCGCCACGTCCAGGACCATCATGACGGAAAATCCGATGAGCGTGAAGAGGGCCATGACGTCCTTGCGCTTGTTCGTCTGGCTCTCGGGGATGAGCTCCTCGACGACGACATAGATCATCGCCCCCGCGGCGAAGGCGAGCATATAGGGCAGAAGCAGCCGGGCCCTGAGCACCAGGGCAGCGCCTATGACGCCCGCGATGGGCTCTACTATTCCGCTGGCCTGGCCGAGGAAAAAGGCCTTGCCCCGGCTCATGCCCTCCCGCCGGAGCGGGACGCTGACCGCCGTGCCCTCCGGCAGGTTCTGGATGCCTATGCCCAGCGCAAGCAGGCAGGCTGCCGCCGGCGTAGCCCCGTCCAGCCCGTAGGCCAGGGAGCCGAAGGCCACGCCAACGGAGAGGCCCTCGGGTATGTTGTGCAGCGTGATGCTGCTCATCAGCATCAGCGCCCGGCGTCGGCTCGAACCGCCGCCGGCGCCGCTCCGGCGCTCCATGCGCTCCCAGAGCCGGTCGCCGGCAAAGAGCAGAGCGCCGCCGCCCAGAAAGCCCAGCAGCGCCGTGAACCATACGTTCATGCCCAGCGTTCCCGCCAGCTCTATGGCCGGCGAAAGCAGGCTCCAGAAGGACGCCGCAGTCATGACCCCGGCGGCGAAGCCGAGCATGGCGTCCAGAGCGTTTTTGTTCATGGTCTTGAAAAAGAACACCAGCCCCGCGCCCAACGCCGTCACGCTCCAGGTGAACAGCGTCGCCAGCAGCGCCTGCACCGTATGCGGCATGGCCAGGAACCAATCTCCCATATGAATTACCCCCACTTGACAAAAAAGGGGCGGCGGGATGGCTCGCCGCCCCTTCTGCATCTTATGCGTGGGGTGCTTGTTTCGTCTCTCTTCGCCGCTCGCGGTGGTTGCGCTGCCAGATGAGCGAGAGTCCGCGAAGCAGCATGTAGTCGTCGATCTCAATGTCGTGCCTGCAATACGGGATTATCCTCTCAGCAAGCCCGCCCGTGGCGATAAGGGCCGCCTTGCCGCCGAGCTCCGCCTCCATGCGGTCTATCATGCCGTCGATGGCGCAGGCGGCACCGAACACGGCGCCGGATTTCATGCACTCTATCGTGCCCGAGCCGATGGCGCGTTTCGGAGCCTCCAGCGAGATCCTGGGCAGCAGCGACGCCGCACCTGAGAGCGCCTCGAGCGAGACGGCGGCGCCGGGAAGTATCGCCCCGCCCAGCAGCCGGGAATTCGGACCTATGACGGTTATCGTCGTAGCCGTGCCCATGTCGATGATGATGACCGGCGGTGAGTGCGCGTCCAGCGCTGCGACGGCGCCGGCAACGAGGTCCGCCCCCATCTGCGAGGGGTCGTCGATGCCGATGTTGAGGCCGGTCTTGACCCCGGCGCCGACGACGAGCGCGTCGTGGTCCGTTATGAGACGCACCGCCTCCCGCAACACCTCGGTGAGCGGCGGGACGACGGAGGCTATGGCTGCGCCCTCAAATTCACGCAGTCTGACACCGCGCAGACGCAGGACCCGCTCCATGAGCACGGCGTATTCGTCCGCGCTGCGTCCGGGGCTTGTCGCCAAACGCGCAAGGTTCAGTATCTCCCTGCCCTCGACACAGCCGAGGGTTACCGCCGTATTGCCCGCGTCCACCGCAAGGATCATCTCACACGACTCCCTTCCTGCGCAGACGGATGATGCGCTCAATGATTGGGGAGAGGACCAGATTTATGCCCATCTCGATGAGGAAGTTCACGCCGACAAGGACGAGGATGATGTAGAGCAGGGGATTGGCCTCGTTGCCGGTGGAGCTGACCCAGCCCATCATCCACTCGTTGAAGGTGTCGCTGAAGAAGGCGACGAGACCGGCGCAGAATATGCCGGTGTTCACGATGGGGCTGGCGATGGCGGCGCAGATGACGCCGGCGGTGGGGTTCTTCTTCTCAAGGGCCTTGTAGATAAGGGCGGCCACCCAGCCGGCGGCGATGCCCTTCACGAGGCAGAGAAGCGCGGTCATGAAGGGGTTCAGGTTCCAGAGCAAGCCGCCGGTGGGATCCGCGGTGGTGATGCAGGCGATGAGAACCACCACGCCGAACACGCCGCCGAGCCAGGCGCCCGCCTTGGGGCCGTACAGCGCTGCGCCGACCACGATGGGCACCAGCGTCAGCGTCACGGGGAAGGTGCCTATCTTCACAAACGTGGCGACAAGCTGCAAAACGATGACCAGAGCCGTGAAGATGGATAAACCCACAAGGCGTCTGGTCTTTTCAGTGCTGTTGGACATATTCAATTACCTCCTGCTGCTGTTCCGGTTCCAGCCCGGATATAGCGCAGGCCCATTATATAAACAGCATGGGGAAATTGCAAGGCATAAAGTTTCGTTTTTTCTCCGCATTTTGCCGAAAAATGAAATACGGCCCGCCGGAACGGGCCGTATTTGCAAAATGTGGATATTATTTCATGTTTTCGACAGCGCCGATCCAGAGCGAGTTGGACGCGTCGGAGGGCATCTTGTGTCCGTCGCGCGGGGAGAGCGTGAAGCCCATGACCGCGGGACCATCGGCAGAGGCGCTGCGCTTGAACTGCTGTGCAAAGAAGCGGCGGCAGTAGCTGTGCAGCCAGTGGATGAGCGTGGGACGGTCGAACTCGCCCTCGAAGGCGATCTCGGCCAGGCGGAGGACCTTCTCAGGGGAGCCGCCGCGCATGACCATGTGCCAGAGGAAGAAGTCCTGCAGGATGTAGGGG
This sequence comes from uncultured Eubacteriales bacterium, assembly GCA_958428885.1. Lineage (GTDB taxonomy): Bacteria > Bacillota > Clostridia > Oscillospirales > Oscillospiraceae > Scatomorpha. Next base: position 222 of record CAUAHS010000154.1, on the reverse strand, counting down.
CCGACGGAGTCCTCGCTCTTTTGCAGCAGCTCGCCCTCGTCGCCGATGGGCAGCAGCTCCGGCGTGACCGGCGTATCCCAGATGTCGTGCAGTGCGGCGGCGAGCTCGGCGTCGTCGCAGGTGTCGGCAATATACTTCACGACCGCGCGGACCATGGTCTTGGTGAGGCCGGCGTTGATGTCGTAGTTGGAGATCTGGTCGCCGTTATAGGTGCACCAGCCG
>CAUAHS010000153.1 GCA_958428885.1 uncultured Eubacteriales bacterium | reverse complement strand
ACAGCCCTGGAGAGCCTGCGCCTTGCCGACGCAGCGCACTTGCAGCTGGTTCAGCAGCGCCATCAGCGTGTCCGTCTGCTCCTCGCTGAGTTCGAGCACCGCCTGACTGGAGACGTCCTGCAGGTCCACGCTCCGCACCTGCGCCCGCTCAAAGCCGACGACTCCGGCAAGCTCCTTTGCACCCAGGTACGGTATCAGCACGCCGGCGCAGATGAGCAGCAGTCCGAGTACCGTTGAAAACACGATGAGTCTTTTGGACGCGTCCTTCATTTGCTCCGCCACCTTATTATATATTTGTACCTGGACTTTTTATAAATATATCACAGCCCCTTGCAAAACGCACGGCTTATTTTAAAATCGTTAAATTTTTGATTTTCCCTCTTCCATTTTCCGGCGGAGGGGTTTATACTGTGGTATGGCCACAGAATACTTTTGAAAGGCACGGTGATTTGATATGGCAGTTCCGCATTACGACGCCGTTGTCATCGGCGCGGGCAACGGCGGTCTCGCCGCAGCGCTCACGCTGGCGAACGCCGGCAAGCACGTTCTGCTCGCCGAGAGGCACAACCTCCCCGGCGGCTTCGCCACAAGTTTCATCCGCGGGCGCTTCGAATTCGAGGCCTCGCTCCACGAGCTCTGCGACATGGGCACCCCCGGCAACAGCGGCAACCTCTACGACCTCTTTGAGGAGCTCGGCGTCCTCGACAAGATCGAGTTCGTGACCGTTCCCGAGGCCTACCGCGGCATCTCCCTGAGCACCGGCGAGGACTACACTATGCCCTTCGGCATAGAGAACTTCATCGACAAGATGGAGAGCTACGTCCCCGGCAGCCGTGAATCCACCACCACCTTCTTCGAGCTCGCCGGCGAGTGCCGCCGGGCCATGAGCTACCTCACCAAGTCGCGCGGCAACCCGGACACCGCCGTGCTCAAGAGCGAATATCCCAACTTCATGCGTGTCGCCGCCTACCCCATCGACAAGGTGCTCGACGCCATCAAGATGCCAAAGAAGGCGCAGGAGATACTCAACGTCTACTGGTCCTATCTCGGCACGCCCGAGGACCTGCACTATGCCCTCATGGTCTGGCTCTACGTCAGTCTCGGCGCCCAGGTGCCGAAGAACCGCTCCCACGGCATAAGCTGCGCCCTGGCGGACACCATCCTCGAAAAGGGCGGCGAGATCTGGTATAACTCCGAGGTCGAGCACATCATCACGAAGGACGGCCACGTCGCGGGCGTCCGCTTTGCCGACGGCAAGGAGGTCGCCACCGAGCACATCGTCAGCAACGCCTCCCCGCACCTCGTCTACGGCAGCATGGTCGACGCCAAGGACATCCCGGAGGAGGAGCTCAAGCTCGCCAACGCGCGCGGTCTGGCAGGACGCGGCGTCTCCATGTTCCTCGGGCTGAACAAGTCCCACGAGGAGCTGGGGCTCAACGACTACAGCTACTTCATCTACAACAGCTTCGACACCAAGGCCGAGTTCCGCGACATGCGCAGCATCGAGAACCCCACCCAGGTGACGGTCTGCCTCAACAACGCGCTGCCCGACTGCTCGCCCAAGGGCACGACCATCATGTACTTCACCTCGCTCTACTTCTCCGACTTCTTCGGCGACATTGCGACGCCGGAGAACTACTTCGAGCTCAAGGACGAGATAGCAAACCGCCTCATCGACGCCTTTGAGCGCGGCACCGGCGTGAAGATACGTGACGCCATCGAGGAGATCGAGGTCGGCACGCCCGTGACCTATGCGCACTACACCGGCTCGCCCCAGGGCGCCATCTACGGCTACCTGCTCACGGGTCTCGACAACATGATGCCCCGCGTCATGCGCATGTACGACGAGAAGCACCTGCCCGGGCTCCAGTTCTGCGGCGGCCACGCCATGCGCGGTTCGGGCTACAACTCGTCCTATCTGTCCGGCAACCTCGCCGCCAAGCTGACGCTCATGGAAATGAAGAAGGAGGCTGAGTAAGATGAATGTCAAGGTCGGACTTATCGGCGTATTTGATATGCTGAAGTTCAAGAACCTCCGCAAGAACCGCGCTGAGATGATAGCCTCCGCCGAGGCCAAGCCCCTGCCCGGCACCTACCGCGTGAACGAGCTGGCCAAGCGCCTGCACCCCACGGCGCAGCATCTCAAGATTGCCGAGATCGTCGACGAGACGCACGACGCCAAGAGCTTTGTCCTCGTCCCCGACAAGGAGAAGGGCACCACCGCTCTGGCCCCCTTCAAGGCCGGCAGCTACATAAACGTCCGCACCATGCTCGCGGGCTCCGTCGCACGGCGCACCTATTCCCTCTCGTCCAGCCCGAAGGAGGCGCTCGAGGGCAAGTACCGCATCACGGTCAAGCTCAAGGAGGGCGGCTTCCTCTCCGCCTGGCTGCACAACGAGGCCAAAGTGGGCGACACCCTGACGGCCACCGAGCCCGGCGGGCACATCACCCACTCGAGCATCCGCGACTGCAAGCGCGTTGTGGCCCTGGCGGGCGGCAGCGGCATCACGCCCTTCATGTCCATGGCCAAGGCCATCGAGGAGGGCAGCGAGGACTTTGAGCTCATCCTCCTCTACGGCGCAAGGACGGAGGCCGACCTCGTGTTCAAGGCCGACTTCGACGCCATTGCGAAGGCGACAGGCAAGGTCAAACCCGTCTACGTCCTCAGCGACGAGGAGAAGGCAGGCTATGAGCACGGCTTCATCACGGCGGAGCTCATAAAGAAGTACGCCGGCACGGAGCCTTTCAGCATCTATGTCGTAGGTCCCGGAGCCATGTGCGACTTCCTCGACAAGGAGCTGCCCAAGCTGGGCCTCGCGCAGAAGTTCATCCGCATGGAGCGCACCGAGGACGTCTACGACGCTGGCGCGGCGAAGAACTACACGCTGACCGTCCACTACCGCGACGAGGTGCTCACCGTCCCCGCGAGGAGCGACGAGACGGTGCTGACCGCCTTTGAGCGCGCGGGACTCGCGGTGAACAACAAGTGCCGCGTCGGCTACTGCGGCTTCTGCCGCAGCCGCCTCATCAAGGGCGAGTACCACGCCAGCCGCTATGAGCGCCTGCGCATCGCGGATACGCAGTACCACTACTTCCACCCCTGCTGCTCCTACCCGATGTCGGACATGGATATCGAGGTGTACAGCAAATAATTTGCTTTTCCCAAATGCAAAAAGCCGCCCCAAATGGGGCGGCTTTCAGCTTGTCGAAGAAGGCTCTGCCTTCTTCGACAAAGGGGCTTGCACTCCGCTCCATGCCTCGGTTGTCCGCCAAGGGCGGACAATTCGACACTCCGCTCCGCGAGAAGTATTTTCGGCGACGTACACGCCGCCGCCGAAAATGATTTAATCTATTTCGCGGCTGCGGCCGCGAAACTCTGCGAGGCTTTTTCGACAGACTGAAGCCGCCCCGAATGGGGCGGCTTTTTACAATTTCCCGTGCTTCGCAGAATTTGCGCCGACAGGGCGCAAACAAATGCAATCATTTTTTCCGGGGGCGTGTACCTCGGAAAAAATTCCTTTTGCACGGCAAGTGTGCCCGCAGGGCGCGCGCAGGCGTGCGGCAGATCCCATCGGCCTCAGGCCGGGTGCCAATAATAAAAAGGCCTTTACGGCCTTTTTATTAAAGAAGCAGCCAGATCATCAGCGGCATGGTCACGGCCGAGAGAACGGTGCCAATGAACACGCACTCGGAGGCGTAGCCCTCATCACGTCCGGCCTCTATGGCGAAGATCGTCGCTATCATGGCCGTCGGGGCGGAGGAGAGGACGACTATGACGCCTAGGAGCATCTCGTCCGTCACGAAAAGCCGCGTAACCAGCCACACCAGTACCGGAGCTGCGATGAGTTTGACCGCCACGACCACAAAGACCCGCCAGTTTTCAGCGGCGCCCTTGAGCGACACGGAGCCGAGGCTGGTGCCGACGATGAGCATGGACATCGGTATAGTCGCCCCGCTCATGGAGCCGAAGCAGTCGGCCACGAACTCCGGTATCTCGACGCCGCTCAGGAAGATGAGCACTGCGGCGAGGGACGCCACCAGCGGCGGGGCGAGCGCCTTGCGCAAGGTCAGGCCCTTCATGCCGCCCCGCACCGCGCCGTAGCCCACCGTGTAGGCCATGAGATTGAAGGGTATGTTCGATATCGTCGCGATGAAGATGCCGTCCGCGCCGTACATCGCCTCGATGACCGGGAAACCCAGGAACACCGTGTTCGCAAAAGTCACCGCGAAAAACGTAATCCCTTTTCGCTCCGCCCCCGGGCGGAGCACCTTTGCCGTCACCCAGCCCAACGCCGAGCGCACCACGAACATCACCACAAAGCTCAGCAGCACGAAGCCCAGGTCCGCCAGGTCCATCTCCATCTCCGTATTCATCACGGAATACAGGATGGTGCACACCAGCAGGACGTTCATCACAATGCTCGAGAGGTGCTTGTTGGACTCGGCATTCGTCACGCCGAGCTTGGCGCAGACAAAGCCTACGATCATCACAAATACGAGTATCCCCATCTGGGATACGACTTCCGTCATGTCCATTCTTGCTCTTCCCCTTGACTCCCCTGTTTTTTATATGTGCAGCAGCAAGGTCGCCAGAGTGAAATAGATGAGCAGGGACACGGCGTCGGTTATGGTGGAGATCAGCGGACTTGCCATCACCGCGGGGTCTATACCTATCTTCTCCGCAGCCATGGGCAGGGTGCTGCCCACGGCCTTGGCGAACATTACTACAAATATCAGCGTTACGGAGACCGTCGCCGCGACGAGCACCGTCACCTCGGAGTTGCCCAGCAGCAGCCGGTCCACCAGGAGCATTTTCACAAAATTCACC
>CAUAHS010000152.1 GCA_958428885.1 uncultured Eubacteriales bacterium | reverse complement strand
GTTGCCGGACTGGATCTCCGTGAAGATGAAGTTGTTGGCGTAGCCCGCGACCTTCGAGCCGGGGAACTTCAGCTGGCCGACGGTGGGGGAGACGGCGGCGTCGAACTGCATCTCGCCGTCAATGTCGAGGTCGGGGGCCAGAGCCTTGGCCTTCTGGCAGGCCTCGCGGGCGAGGTCGACGCCGGGACCCTTGCCGCTGCCCTTGGTGGAGTAGCTCAGGAAGGCGACCTTCGGGTCGACGCCGAAGATCTTCGCCGTGTGAGCGCAGGCCACGCCGACTTCGGCGAGCTTGTCCGCGGCGGAGAAGGTGACGTTGCCGTCCTTATCCACGTTGTCGGTGTAGTCGATGTTGATGGCGCAGTCGCCCATGATGAGGGTCTCGTCGCCGCGGACCATTACGAAGCTGGAGGACACGAGGTGTGCGCCCGGCTTGGTCTTGACGAGCTGCAGCGCGGGGCGGACGGTGTCGGCGGTGGAGTAGGTGGCGCCGCCCAGCAGGGCGTCGGCCTTGCCCATCTTGACCAGCATGGTGCCGAAGTAGTTGCTCTTCTTCAGGGCGGCGGCGCAGTCCTCGGCGCTCATCTTGCCCTTGCGGAGGGCGACCATGGTGTCGACCATCTCGCCGAAGCCCTCGTAGTTCTCGGGGTCGATTATCTCGAGTCCCTCGATGTCGAAGCCGCCCTTGGCGGCAGCGGCCTTGACCTCATCGACGTTGCCGACGAGAACGGGGGTGAGGAAGCCGCCGGCCTTCAGCCTGGCGGCGCTCTCGAGGATGCGGGCGTCCGTGCCCTCGGTGTAGACTATCTTGCGGGGATTCTTTTTGAGTATTTCAACAAGGTTCTCAAACATTTTGCAACAGCCTCCATATTGATTTGGCGGACGCTCCGCCGGTTTTCAGACACTCAATTTTACCACCCAATACACAGCTTTTCAAGCCCCGGCAGGGTCTTTACAAGGGGGCAAAGGGCAGTTATAATACTAATTGTAATCAAATATGAAATTTTGGGGCGGAGGTAACACATGCCAAGGACATTCAGCGAGGCGATGAGCGCGCTGCGCCGCGAACAGGGGCTCAGCCAGCGCAAGGCCGCCTCCGAGCTGCACATCAGTCAGGCGCTGCTCAGCCACTACGAAAACGGCGCAAGGGAGCCAGGACTTGAATTTGTGGTCCGGGCCTGCGACTACTACGGCGTTTCGGCGGACTACCTGCTCGGCAGGACCGACGAACCCGGCGGAGCCGCGCTCAAGGAGCGGCTGCGCAGTCTCTCAAAGGAGCTGCGGGCCATGGCTGACAGTGTTGAAAGCATAGCGGAGGACGGCAAGATATGAGACAGGACCACATCAGGAATTTTTCGATAATAGCGCACATCGACCACGGCAAATCCACCCTCTCGGACCGGCTCATCGAGCTCTGCGGCGCCGTTGAGAGCCGCGAGATGGAGAGCCAGATACTCGACAACATGGACCTCGAGCGCGAGCGCGGCATCACCATCAAGGCCCGTGCCGTCGGACTCACCTACAAGGCCGAGAACGGCGAGGAGTACACGCTCAACCTCATCGACACCCCGGGCCACGTGGACTTCAACTATGAGGTAAGCCGCTCGCTCGCAGCCTGCGAGGGCGCGCTGCTGGTCGTGGACGCCTCCCAGGGCGTCGAGGCACAGACTCTGGCGAACACCTATCTCGCCATGAACCACGACCTCGAGATACTGCCCGTCATCAACAAGATAGACCTCCCCGCGGCGGACCCGGAGCGCACCAAGGCGGAGGTAGAGGATATCATCGGCATCCCGGCCATGGAGGCGCCGGAGATCTCCGCCAAGAACGGCATCAACATCCCCGCCGTGCTCGAGGAAATAGTAAACGGAGTGCCGGCTCCGAAGGGTGACCCGGATGCGCCGCTCAAGGCGCTGGTTTTCGACAGCCAGTACGACTCCTTCCGCGGCGTCATCGTGCTCATGCGCATAATGGACGGCCGGGTGCGCAAGGACATGGAGATAAAGCTCATGGCCACGGGGGCGGTGTACAAGGTCGTCGAGGTGGGCCACATGCGGCCGACTCACCTCGAACCCTGCGCCGAGCTCTCCGCCGGCGACGTCGGCTATCTCACTGCCAGCATCAAGAACGTCGCGGACACCCGCGTGGGCGACACCGTGACCGAGGCCGCACGCCCCGCCGCCGAGCCTTTGCCCGGCTACGCCCCCGCGAGGCCGATGGTCTACTGCGGCATCTACACCGAGGACGGCTCCAAGTATCCTGACCTGCGTGACGCGCTCGAGAAGCTCAAGCTCAACGACGCCTCGCTCTCCTTCGAGCCGGAGAGCTCCGTGGCGCTGGGTTTCGGCTTCCGCTGCGGCTTCCTCGGAATGCTGCACATGGAGGTCATCCAGGAGCGGCTGGAGCGCGAGTTCGACCTCGACCTCGTGACCACGCTGCCCTCGGTCATCTACGAGGTCATAAAGACCGACGGCACGATGGTGCGCGTCGATAACCCGCACAACTACCCGGACCCGGCCTCCATCGCCGAGGCCAGGGAGCCCTATGTGAACGTCACCATCATCACCCCGCAGGAGTTCGTGGGCAACATCATGCCACTCTGCCAGGACCGCCGCGGCGAGTACAAGAACATGCAGTATCTCGACGCCAGGCTGGTGGAGCTGCACTATGTGATGCCGCTCAACGAGATAATCTACGACTTTTTCGACACGCTAAAGGCCCGCACGAAGGGCTATGCCTCCCTCGACTACGAGCTCGCGGACTACAAGCCCTCGGAGCTCGTGAAGGTGGACATGCTCTTGAACGGCGAGCAGGTTGACGCGCTGAGCTTCATCGCGCACAAGGACAAGGCGTACCCGAGAGCGCGCAAGCTCTGCGAGAAACTCAAGGAGAACATCCCGCGCCAGCTCTTCGAGGTGCCGGTGCAGGCCGCCATAGGCGGCAAGATAATCGCGCGCGAGACCGTAAAGGCTCTGCGCAAGGACGTCCTCGCCAAGTGCTACGGCGGCGACATCACGAGAAAGAAAAAGCTGCTCGAGAAGCAGAAGGAGGGCAAGAAGAAGATGCGCCAGCTCGGCACGGTCCAGATACCGACCGAGGCGTTCCTCGCCGTGCTCAAGCTGGACGAGTGAGAAGGGAGGCACAACTTGAAGATAACATTCCTCGGCGCCGCACATGAGGTCACCGGCAGCTGCACGCTGGTGGAGGTGGGCGGCACTCGGTTCATCGTGGACTGCGGCATGGAGCAGGGCAGGGATATGTTCGTAAACCAGACCCTGCCGGTCTCGCCCTCGGAGGTGGACTTTGCGCTGCTGACCCATGCGCACATCGACCACTCCGGCAACCTGCCGCTGCTGGCGAAAAACGGTTTCTCAGGCCCGGTGTACGCCACGGCGGCGACCTGCTCGCTGGTGGACATCATGCTGCGTGACTCGGCGCACATCCAGATGAGTGAGGCCGAGTACAAGACCCGCAAAGCCAAGCGCGCGGGCGAACCGCCGGTGGAGCCCATCTACGATATAAACGACGTTGAGGCCCTGGCCAAGCACCTGCGCCCCTGCGCCTACGGCGAGCCCATCCACGTTGCGGAGGGCGTGGCCATCCGCTTCACGGACATAGGCCACCTGCTGGGCTCGGCCTGCATAGAGGTCTGGCTGACGGAGGACGGCGTCACGAAGAAGATCGTCTTCTCCGGCGACGTGGGCAACACCAACCAGCCCATACTGCGTGACCCGGACACTGTGGCCGAGGCCGACTATGTGGTCATCGAGTCCACCTACGGCGACCGCACCCATGGTGTGGAGCGGCCGGACTACATCGGTGCGCTCTCGCAGATGATACAGCGCACGCTGGACCGAGGCGGCAACGTGGTCATTCCGTCGTTTGCCGTGGGCCGCACCCAGGAAATGCTGTACTTCATCCGCGAAATAAAGGAAAAGGGCCTCGTTCACGGGCACGACGGCTTCAAGGTCTATGTGGACAGCCCCCTTGCAATCGAGGCCACGAGCGTGTTCCTCCAGTGCGACACGAGCTTCCTGGATGATGAGGCCCGCGCGCTGCTGGCCCGGGGCGTCAACCCGCTGGTCTTCGACGGACTGGAGGTCTCCGTGAGCTCGGAGGAGTCCAAGGCGATAAACGAGAACCGGGAGCCGAAGGTCATCATCTCGGCCTCCGGCATGTGCGACGCCGGCCGCATCAGGCACCACCTCAAGCACAACCTCTGGCGTCCCGAGAGCCTCATCCTCTTCGTCGGCTACCAGTCGGAGGGCACGCTGGGTCGGATGCTGTACGACGGGGCCAAGGAGGTAAAGCTCTTCGGCGAGACGATAGCGGTGCGCGCCGAGGTGACCTGGCTGCCGGGCGTGTCGGGTCACGCGGACAAGAACGGGCTGCTGCGCTGGATATCCGGCTTTGAGAAGAAGCCGGCGAAGGTGTTCGTCAACCACGGCGACGACGGCGCGTGCACGGAGTTCACTCGCTGCCTGAAGGAGGAGCACGGCTTCGACGCCTTTGCTCCGTACAGCGGCACGTCGTACGACCTTGCGAAGGGCGAGTTCGTGACCGTTACCGAGGGCGTGCCTGTGCCGCAGAAACAGCCTGCGCCGGAGCGCAGACCCATGAACAAGTACTTTGCCGCGCTCGTCGCCGCGGCGGAGGCCCTGCTGCGTGCCGTAAAGGGCGCCGAGGGCCGGCCGAACAAGGAGCTCAAAAAGTGGACCGAGCGCATAGAGGCCCTCACCCGCGATATAATGAATTGACCGCCCTTCGCTGCGCTAAGCGCGTTTGAAAGTTTCGCCCGCCTTTTCAAAGGCGGTGGAGTCCAGAGGCAAAG
>CAUAHS010000151.1 GCA_958428885.1 uncultured Eubacteriales bacterium | reverse complement strand
GTGGTTTTGACTTGACCTTTGCTGCGTTTTTTTGTTTCATACTCACACAATGATGCACCCATCGCAGAGCATTCCGCTGACGAAAATGCACACAAACGCAGCCGCCGGCGGGCAGAATTGGCAAATTCCAATCAATATGCAACTACTTGAGGCGCAGCAACCGCATGCGCACGGGCGTTGGAATCCAACTGCGTTCCCTCTGCACTGACTTACTCCTACGCAGTGTCGGCGCCCACCTCGAGCACGAGGACGGGCGCTTTATGCTTGCCCTGACGCGGTGCAGACACGGGCGCAAGCCCAAAACATTAGGACTCAGGTGCCCCTGCCCCCATTGGGTGCGCCTTTTGTCCGGCCGCCGGGCTCCCTCCAGTCCGGCGGCTTTTCGCGTCTTCCCCCGCTCTCGCCCCGGTTTTACAGCTCATACAAATATTCACCCCGTTTCCGGGCGCCGCTGTATGCTTATTCACCAAACAAGCGGGCGGATTTGAGCTTGAGACGGGACGATTTGCAATTTATAGATTCAAAACTTGCATTTTATCAAGTCTATATGCTTTATATGGCATAAAATTTGCAAAATTGGCTCTTGATAATTTCATATCGGCGTCGTATAATGGCACTCATAGAAAGCAGGGCGGACGGCATACCATACGGAACCGAGCCGGCCGTCTCACGCTCAAAGGAGGCGCGGCGCTTAAATGATTGCTTTCAACGACAAGAAGAACGTTCTGATGGAGTGTGAGTATAAATATACGCTCCAGGACAGGGAGGACGGCAACCTCTACAGGGACATGTTCCCCTACGAGGAGGTGCCCAAGTGCACGTTCAACTTCCGCCTGACCCCGGCGAATCCGCCGGAGCACATCTGGATAACGGACACGACCTTCCGCGACGGGCAGCAGAGCCGCGCGCCCTACGAGCCGGAGCAGATACGCGAGCTGTTCAAGATGCTCCACCGGCTGGGCGGGCCGAAGGGCATAATCCGCCAGACGGAGTTCTTCCTCTACAGCGAGCGCGACCGCAAAGCGCTGGACATGTGCCGGGAGCTTGGGTACGAGTTCCCCGAGATAACCGGCTGGATACGCGCCAGCAAGCAGGACTTTCAGCTTGCGCGAGACCTCGGGCTGCGCGAGTGCGGCATACTTGTGAGCTGCTCGGACTACCACATATACAAGAAGCTGAAGATGACCCGGCGGCAGGCCGCGGACATGTACCTGGGCGTCATCAAGGACGCGCTCGACGCGGGCATCCACCCGCGCTGCCACTTTGAGGACATCACGCGCGCGGACTTCTACGGCTTCGTCGTGCCCTTTGCGCACGAGATAAGCGACCTCATGCAGCAGAGCGGTCTGCCCATCAAGATACGTGCCTGCGACACGATGGGTTACGGCGTGCCGTACGCCGGCGCCTCCATGCCCCGCAGCGTGCCCGGCATAGTCTACGGACTGCGCAACTACGGCGGCTTCCCGGCGGAGCTGCTGGAGTGGCACGGACACAACGACTTCTACAAGGCCGTCGTGAACTCCGCCACAGCCTGGCTCTACGGTGCGGCGTCGGTCAACTGCTCGCTGCTAGGCATAGGCGAGCGCACGGGCAACACCCCGCTGGAGGCCATGGTCATCGAGTACGCCCAGCTGCGTGGCACGATGGACGGCATGGACCCGACCGTCATCCGCGACATCGCCGACTACTATGAGAAGGTGCTCGGCTACCACATCCCCGAGAACACCCCCTTCGTCGGCGCTAACTTCAACACGACCCAGGCCGGCATCCACGCGGACGGTCTTTTGAAGGACGAGGAGATATACAGCATCTTCGACACCCGCAAGATACTCAAGAGCCCGCCGAGGGTCGGCATCTCCCGCAACTCCGGCGCTGCAGGCATAGCCGTCTGGCTCTCGCAGAAGCTGGGCAAGCCGGTGGCCAAGACCGAGCCCGTAGTCCACGCACTCAAGGACTGGGTGGACGCCCAGTACGAGGGCGGCCGTGTCACCAACATAGGCGACAGCGAGCTCTGGGACGTATATCAAATGCAGATGGAGGCGTAAACCGCATGAACGCAGCACAGAAACTGATAGCTTCACACCTCGTGTCCGGGGACCTCACCCCGGGCGGCGAGATAGCAATAAGGATAGACCAGACCCTGACCCAGGATTCCACCGGCACGATGGCCTACCTCCAGCTGGAGGCCATGGGCATAGACAAGGTCCGCACCAAGCGCTCCGTGGCATACGTTGACCACAACATGCTCCAGTCCGGCTTTGAGAACGCGGACGACCACAAGTACATCCAGACCGTCGCCGCCAAGCACGGCATCTGGTTCTCCCGCCCCGGCAACGGCATCTGCCACCAGGTCCAGCTCGAGCGCTTTTCCGTGCCCGGCCAGACCCTGCTCGGCTCCGACAGCCACACGCCCACCTGCGGCGCCGCCGGCATGCTCGCCATAGGCGCTGGCGGACTCGACGTCGCGGTCGCCATGGGCGGCGGTGCGTATTATCTCGCCATGCCCAAGGTCTGCAAGGTCGAGCTGAGAGGCGCCCTCCGGCCCATGGTCACGGCCAAGGACGTCATCCTCGAGGTCCTGCGCCGCCTGAGCGTCAAGGGCGGCGTCGGCAAGATAATGGAATACACCGGCGAGGGCCTCAAGACCCTCTCCGTCCCCGAGCGCGCCACCATCGCCAACATGGGCGCCGAGCTCGGCGCCACGACCACCGTGTTCCCCAGCGATGAGGTGACACGCGCCTTCTTCAAGGCCCAGGGCAGGGAGGCCGACTGGTCGGAGCTCCTGCCCGACCCGGACGCCGAGTACGACGAGGAGCTGGTCATCGACCTCTCCGAGCTGCACCCCCTCGCTGCGATGCCTCACAGCCCGGACAACGTCGCAGCGGTGAGCGAGAAGGCGGGGATAAAGATAGACCAGGTCGCCATCGGCAGCTGCACGAACTCCTCCTACGCCGACATGATGAAGGTTGCGGAGATACTGGACGGCCACACCGTCGCACCGAACGTCAGCCTCGTAATCTCCCCTGGCTCGAGGCAGGTGCTGACCATGCTGGCCTCCAACGGCGCTCTGGCGAAGATAGTCTCCGCGGGCGCCAGGGTGCTCGAGTGCGCCTGCGGTCCCTGCATCGGCATGGGCCAGGCTCCGGCGACCGACGCGGTGAGCCTGCGCACCTTCAACCGCAACTTCTGCGGTCGGAGCGGCACCGCTTCGGCCAGCGTCTGGCTCGTGAGCCCTGAGACCGCAGCGGTCTCCGCCATAACCGGCGTGCTCACCGACCCGGAGACCTGGACGCCCGTGCACAAGCCCGAGATGCCGGAGCACTTTGCGGCGGACGACAGCATGGTGCTCGCCCCGGCTGCCGACCCCGATAGCGTCACCGTCGTGCGCGGACCGAACATAAAGCCATTCCCGAAGGCGCAGAAGCCGGGGGAGACCATCGAGGGCAAGGTCCTCATAAAACTCGGCGACAACATCACCACCGACCACATCATGCCCTCCAACGCGAAACTGCTGCCCTACCGCTCAAACGTGCCCTACCTTGCGGAGTTCTGCCTCACGCCCTGCGATGCGGAGTTCCCCGCGCGGGCCAAGGCCAACGGCGGCGGCTTCATCGTAGCCGGCCAGAACTACGGCCAGGGCTCCAGCCGCGAGCATGCGGCGCTCGCCCCGCTGTATCTGGGCGTCAAGGGCGTCATCGCCCTCGGTTTTGCCCGCATACACAGGGCAAACCTCATAAATAACGGCATACTGCCGCTCTGCCTCGAGAATGAGGCCGACTACGACGCGCTCGGCGAGGGCGACGGCGTGGTGATCGAGAACGTGCACGAGCAGATCGCCGCCGCCGCAAGGGGCGAGGGCGTTGTGCTCAGGTGCGGGGACCGCGAGGTCAAGGTCAGGATGAGCATAACGCCCAGACAGCGCGACATCCTGCTCGCCGGCGGCCTGCTCAATTACACCCGCGAACAGGCGGGGAAGGAGGACAAATGATGCGTGGAGTAACCCTTATCCCGGGCGACGGCATAGGCCCGGAGGTCGCCGCGGCGGCCAGAGCGGTGGTAGACGCCTCGGGCGCCAAGATAGAGTGGCACGTCGCCGAGGCCGGAGCGGCCCAGATGGATATCTGCGGCACGCCCCTGCCGCAGTCCACGATAGATTCCGTGAGGGCCGACGGCCTCGCGCTCAAGGGTCCCATCACGACGCCGGTGGGCTCGGGTTTCCGCAGCGTGAACGTCGCGCTGCGCAAGGAGTTCGACCTCTACGCCAACGTCCGCCCCGCGCGCACCTTCAAGGGCGTCCACGGGCGCTATGAGAACGTGGACATCGTCACCGTGCGCGAGAACACGGAGGACCTCTACGCCGGGATCGAGCACATGATAGGCGACGACGCGGCGGAGAGCATCAAGCTCATCACCCGCAAGGGCTCGGAGCGCATAATCCGCTACGCCTTCGACTACGCCGTGAAGAACGGCCGCAGAAAGGTCACCTGCGTGCACAAGGCGAACATCATGAAGTGCACGGACGGCCTGTTCCTCTCCGTGGCTCGCCAGATCGCGGAGGAGTATCCGCAGATCGAGTTCGAGGACAAGATCGTGGACGCCACCTGCATGCAGCTGGTGCAGCACCCGGAGACCTTCGACGTCATGGTGCTGCCCAACCTGTACGGCGACATCGTGAGCGACCTCTGCGCGGGCCTGGTGGGCGGCCTGGGCCTCGCCCCGAGCGCGAATATAGGCCGGGACTGCGCCATCTTCGAGGCGGTGCACGGCAGCGCGCCCAAGCACGCGGGCCTCAACGACGCCAACCCCACGGCGCTCATCCTCTCGGCGGTCATGCTCCTGCG
>CAUAHS010000150.1 GCA_958428885.1 uncultured Eubacteriales bacterium | reverse complement strand
GCTCACCCTCCGCTCCGACGACCAGACCCTCACCGACGCGCACGCCGACGAGGCCGTACAGGCCATCCTCGCCGCGCTGCATGAGAAGTACGGCGCCGTCATCCGCTGAGCGTTTTGTAATTGAATCGTAATATTGCGGTGCTTTACACTCCCGGGATTTTTGGTATAATGTTTCTCAGTTGAGGCAATCATACCTGACCAGGGAGGGGTATCACATGGAAGACGCAACAAGGAGATTCACAGCTATTGACAACCGGAACGAGACACGCGAAATTCTGTCATCCGTGTACGACTCTCTGAAGGTCAAGGGCTACAACCCCATCAACCAGCTTGTGGGCTATATAATCTCCGAGGACCCGACGTATATCACCAACTACAACAACGCCCGCAGCCTCATCTGCCGCCTCGACCGCGACGAACTGCTGCAGGAGCTGCTTGTGAGCTACCTCGGAAAGTGAAAATCTCATAGCGTCATGCAAACTGAGCGCCGGCGGGCCCTTCCGCCGGCGCTTTTTTGTTTATTTTAATATGGTGGCAATTGCAACCTGATGTTGACTGAGCCCGGGCTTTGTGTTATATTAAACAGGTGGCAATTGCCACTTTATTTTTTGCCCATAAGTTCAAAGGAGTTTGTTTAAATGGAAAAATGCGAAAAAATCTGGAACAAGAAGTTCATCTTACTTTTCATCACCAACCTGCTGGTCCTCGCCGCGTTCTACGCCTCGATACCCATCATCCCGGTGTACTGCGAGGAGATCGGCATCACCGGCTCAAAGGTCGGCATTGTGCTCACGGCCATGAGCGTGGCCACGGTGCTCTTCCGGCCTGTGGCGGGATATCTGCTGGATAATTTCAACCGCTTTCACGTATATCTGATATTCCTGGCGCTGTTCTGCCTGTCCTTTCCGGCGTTCATCGCGTTCCCGGTGTTCGGGCTGCTGATAATCGTCCGGCTCTACATGGGCGCCGTGTACTCGGTCTGCGCCTCGGCCACGATGACTATGGCCGGCGACGTGCTGCCCGCCGCCAAGGTCACTGAGGGCATCAGCCGCTTCGCCTTCACGGTGTCCATCGGCATGGCCGTCGGCCCCTATGTGGGGCTCCAGGTGCAGAGCAACCTGAGCAGCACCGCCTCCTTCTGGACCATCTTCGGCATCACCGTGGCCGCCCTTATCTGCGTGGCCAGCTGCCGCCTGCGCTATCCGAAGGTGCAGCGCAAGAAGTTCTCCCTCAAGGAGTCCATCTACGGCCCGGCGCTGCCCTTCATGCTCAACATGATGTTCCTCATGGTCCCCTACGGCGCGGTAATCGCCTACTCCTCCATCCTCGCGCAGGAGAAGGACATCATGGCCTACCTGCCCTACTTTTACATCTGCCTCGTGGTCGGGATGCTGGCCTCCAAGCTCTCCACCCAGAAGGCCATCGACGCCGGAAAGCACAAGCTGCTGGTATATGCGAGCATCGCGGTGCTGATACTTACGATGCTGAGCTTTCTCTTCCTCGACACCGGAATTCATCTGCTCCTCGCGGGCTTTTTCTTCGGCCTCGGCTACGGCATCCTCCAGCCGCTCTTCCAGTCCTTCGTCACCGGCACCACGCCCGGACCCGAACGCGGCGTCGCCAACTCCACCTATATGCTCAGCTACGACATCGGCATCGGCATCGGCTCACTGCTCATGGGCTTCATGCAGGAGTCCATCGGCCTCACCAACGGCTTCGCCATCACCGCCGTCTTCTACGTCGTCGGCATAGTCATCTTCGTGGCCTATGTGGACGGCTATTACCGCAAGCTCAGGGTCGGCCTGGGCGCCTGAATCCGATAATTCTCTTTTCTCCCTCCGCCCGTCCCGTGGTCTGCCAAGCCCCGGGGCGGGTATTGAGAGCAAAGTTTTTAAAGTAATAAGAAGGGATGAACATGAAACAAAGCAAAAAGCGCTTTCTCATCGCCTGGCTCTGTGTCTGCGTGATACTGCTGGCGGCGAGCTTCGTCGTCCCCGGCGGCGGGGAGGCGGAGACCATTCAGGAGGCGATGAGGGACGCCGTCCTGCACGAGTCCAACCAAATCGACCTGTTCGGCATCCGCCCGGTGAATCCGGGCTATATCTCCTCCCTCATTGTGACGGTGGTGCTGCTCGCGGCGGCGCTGCTGATACGCATCTTTGCCATACCGAGGTTCAAATATGTGCCCGGCAAGCTCCAGCTCCTGCTCGAGCAGGCGGTGAGCACCTTCGACGGCATGGCAAAGTCAAACAGCCCCTGGCGCAGCGGCTTCCTCGGCGCCTACATCTTTGCGGCTGCGGTCTACGTCTTTTTCGGGACGCTCTTTGAGCTCTTCGGCTTTCAGGCCGTCACCACCACCGGCAACTCGGTAGCCCTGCCCGCCCCGCTCTCCGACGTGAACGGGGCCATAATGCTCGGCGTCCTCTCCTACTGCGTCATCTTCTCCGGTGCCATCGCCGGAAACGGCCTGCGGGGCATCGGCAGCGCCCTCAAGGAGATATCCCTGCTCATCTCGATGAGTTTCCGTCTCTTCGGCGCGCTGCTCAGCGGCCTGCTGGTCACGGAGCTCGTCTACTACTACGCCTCGCTCAGCTACGTCATCCCCGTCATCGTCGCCGTGCTCTTCACGCTGCTGCACGCGCTCATACAGAGCTACGTCCTCACCATGCTGACGGCGCTCTTCTACGGTGAGATGTCCGAGCCCCAGGAGCGCAAGGAAAAGGCCCCGGCCAAGGCGCCGGAGCTCGCGCAGAATGCTTAATTTGATTTGGAGGTCTAAAAAATGAATCTCGTCAAGACTAGGAAACTGCCCATCCTCATCCTCGTGATGCTGCTCATAACCCTGCTCGCCATACCCGCCCTCGCCGCGGGCGACGCCTCTCAGCCGCAGGCGGCCGAGACCGCCGCCGAGGCCCAGACCGAGGCCGAGGGCTCCTCCACCGGGCTCAAGGCCCTGGCCGTCGGCATCGCGATAGGCCTCGCCGCCGCGGGCGGCGCAGTCGGCATGGGCATCGTGGGCGGCAAGGCGGCCGACGGCATCTCCCGCCAGCCCGACATGGAGGGCAAGATCCGCACGACCCTGATGCTGGACCTCGTGTTCATCGAGACGGCCATCATCTATGCGCTGCTGGTCGTCATACTGGTCATCTTCGTCCTGTAAGGCGGTGAGGACATGAACATTCCCCTCAACATCGACTGGCAGCAGATCCTGCTGCACCTTTTCAACTTTGCAATACTCGCCGGCGGGCTGTACCTGCTGCTCTACCGCCCCGTAAAGCAGTTCATCGCCCAGCGTGAGGAGCACTACCGCAGCATGCGCGACGAGGCCGAACAGGACAGGTCCCAGGCCGGGCTGCTCAAGTACGAATACAGCCTCAAGCTCTCCGAGGTGGACGCCGACATAGCCAAACGCCGTGCCGAAGCCGAGGCCGAGCTCGAGGCTCTACGTGCCCGCCGGACCGCAGACGCCAAACAGGAGGCGGAACAGATCCTCGCCAAGGCCCAGGAGAGCGCCAGGCGCGAGCGGGACGACATTCTCGCCAAGGCCTCCAGGGAGCTGGTGGAAGCGGCCGTCACGGCGGCGGAAAAGCTCGCGCTCCAGCCGGACGCCGACCCCTACGAGCAGTTCCTGAGCCTCGCCGGGAGGAGGGACAGCGATGAACACGCCGAGTGAGAACACCGCCGTCCTCCGCGGTGCGGCACAGCCGACCGAGGCGGAGCGAGATAGGCTCCTGGACTTTCTGCGCCGAACCTACGGGCACGACTTCGCCCTCGAGTGGCAGCAGGACGCCTCCCTCGCCGGCGGCTTTGTGCTTCAGGCCGGCACGGACGTGTACGACTGGAGCGTAGAGGGCCGCCTGCGCCGCTTCCGCGAGCAGATGGAGCGGCTCGACACCTCCTCCGGCGACGTCATCCCCCTCATCCGTGAGGCCGTGAACGACTGGACGCCGGAGACCGCGCCCGAGGAGCTGGGCCAGGTGCTCACGGTGGGCGACGGCATCGCCACCGTGTCCGGGCTCGAGCACGCCGCCTACGGCGAGATACTGCTCTTCCCCGGCGGGGTCAAGGGCATGGTGCAGGAGCTGCGTGAGGACGAGCTCGGCTGCATCCTCTTCGGCGGCGCCGAGACCGTAACCGAGGGCTGCCGGGTGCGCCGCAGCGGCAAGACCGCGGGCATACCCGTCGGCGACGCCTTCCTGGGACGCGTCATAGACGCCCTGGGCTCGCCCATAGACGGCAAGGGCGAAATAAATGCCGACGGCTACCGCCCCATAGAGTCCCGCGCTCCCGAGATAATCGACCGCCAGCCGGTCAACCGCCCCATCGAGACGGGCCTGCTGGCCATAGACTCCATGTTCCCCATAGGCCGCGGTCAGCGCGAGCTCATCATCGGCGACCGCCAGACCGGCAAGACGGCCATAGCGCTCGACACCATCCTCAACCAGCGCGGCAAGGACGTCATATGCATCTACGTCGCCATCGGCCAGAAGGCCAGCTCCGTAGCCCAGGTCGTGCAGACGCTGGACAAGTTCGGCGCCCTCGACTACTCCGTCGTGGTCAGCGCCTCCGCAAGCGACTCCGCCACGCTGCAATACATCGCCCCCTACGCCGGCTGCGCCCTGGGCGAGTACTTCATGGACAAGGGGCGGGACGTGCTCATCGTCTACGACGACCTCTCCAAGCACGCCATAGCCTACCGCGCGCTGAGCCTGCTGCTGGGCCGCTCGCCCGGTCGTGAGGCCTACCCCGGCGACGTGTTCTATCTGCACTCCCGTCTGCTGGAGCGCTCCGCCCACCTCTCCGAGGAGCGCGGCGGCGGCAGCATGACCGCCCTGCCCATAGTCGAGACCCAGGCAGGCGA
>CAUAHS010000149.1 GCA_958428885.1 uncultured Eubacteriales bacterium | reverse complement strand
GCCTTTGAAAAGGCGGGCGAAACTTTCAAACGCGCGCGTTGCGCGCGGGGGCGTATTTCTTGACGGCGCGGTGGAGGCGGGCGGCGCTCAGGGCGAAGTTCAGGCACTCGTTGAAGTAGATGATGCCGATATACGCCGTCAATGCGCCGATGGGCAGCAGCTGCCACACGAGCACCACGCCCAGAGCGGCGTCCAGGATATTTATGCCCATGCTCCACACCTGCTGCCCCAGCCCCTTCAGGCAGCCGTCCACCACCATGTCCGTATACATGATGGGCACCAGCGGTGCAAGCAGCCTTATGAACCGCCCCGCCTCCGCCGAGCCGTACACCGCCTCGCCCAGCGCTCCGCCGAAACGCCACAATATGAGCGCCGCCGCCACCGAGAACGCCCCGCAGAGCTTCAAAAGCGAGCTCACCGCCCGGCGTATCCCCGCCGAGTCGGAGCGCATCTGCGCCTCCGTCAGCGTGGGTATCATCAGCTCCGCCGCCGCCGAGAGCAGACAGCTCGGAAAGCCGATTATCGGCATCGCCATGCCCTGGATGACGCCGTAGCCCGCCAGCGCCGCATCCGCCGAGAGCCCGGAGCGCCGGAACCCGCGCGGTACCAGCAGATGCTCCAGCGTCGAGAGCGCGCTGCGTGCGTACGCCGACACCGCCAGCGGCACCGCCACGCCGAACATCCTCGACGTCAGCCGCACAGAGCCGCCGCCGCGCTCACCGTGCCGCCGCCGGTCGCCTGTGTAGAAGGCCAGCATCATGGCGAGCGAGAGCATATCCGCCGCCGTGACCCCTGCCGCCACCGCCGCACAGCTCCGCTCAATGTCGCCCTCCGGCGCCCGCGAGAGGAACAGCACCACCAGCCCCGCACAAAAGAGCTGCTCCAAAAGATGCACCAGCGAGGGCTTCCAGATGCGCCCGCAGGCGGTGAAATAGCCCGAGAGCACGCTCGAGAGCGCGATGAACGGCAGCCCGAAGGCGAGGATGCGCAGGCTCATCACCGTCCTGGCGTCGCCTATCCAGAGAAAGCCGATGGGCTCCGAAAAGGCGTAGAGTATCGCGCACCCCGCCGCACCGAAAAAGAGGCTGTACGCCGCACAGCGGCTCATCGCCCCGCCCACGCCTCCGCCCCGGCCGAGGCCGATCTCCTCCGCCACAAGCCGCGTCGCCGCAAAGCGTATCCCGCTTATCGCAAAGGTCGTGGCCAGCAGCTCCACGCTCATCACGAGCTGATAGAGCCCTATGCCGGCGGCGCCGATGCGCCCGGCCAGCCAGGCCTGGAACACCATGCCGATGCAGCGCATCAGTATCGACGCCCCCGCGAGCAGCGCCGTATTCACAATAAGCCGCTTCTTCATAAAAGGACTGCCCCCCGCTTGTACTCGTAAGAGTATATGCGGAAGGCAGTCCCACAAAGACCCCGCTAATTGAGCGTCCCCGCCGACTGGCGGATGAGCGCCTCGGCACGCCCTCTCAGCGCGGCGTTTTCGATTTTCCTGAGCCCGGGGTCGGCCTTGAGCAGCCGCTCGGCGGCGTCCTTTGCGCTTTGCAGCACGTCCATGTTCGCGCCGAGGTCGGCTATGTGCAGCTCCGGCAAGCCGTGCTGCCGGGAGCCGAAGAAGTCGCCGGGTCCGCGCATTCTGAGGTCCTCCTCGGCTATCTTGAAGCCGTCGGAGATGTGCACCATGGCCGAGAGCCTCGCGCGGGCCTCCTCGCCCTTGGCGTCCGAGACGAGGATGCACCAGCTCTTGTGCTGTCCGCGTCCTACCCTGCCACGCAGCTGGTGGAGCTGCGAGAGACCGAAGCGGTCCGCGTTCTCGATGACCATCAGCGCTGCGTTCGGCACGTCCACGCCGACCTCGATGACCGTCGTGGACACCAGCACATCCGTCTCGCCCCGGGCGAAGGCCGACATTATCTCGTCCTTCTCCTTCGCCTTCATCTTGCCGTGAATGCAGGCGATCTTGAGGTCGGGCAGGGCGGAGCGGAGCGCCTCGGCGTGCTCCTCTGCGGATTTTATGCCGTCGGCGCCCTCCTCGCTCTCCTCGATGCGCGGACAGACGACAAAGATCTGCCGCCCCTCGTGCGCGAGCTTTTCGATGAAGCCGTTCAGCCTCGCGCGGTAGCTCTCGTCCACGGCGAAGGTGCCGACCTTCTGCCGTCCCGGGGGCAGCTCGTCGATGATGGACACGTCGAGGTCGCCGTATATGATGAGCGCCAGCGTCCGAGGGATGGGCGTCGCCGACATGACCAGCAGATGCGGTCTCGTGCCCTTGCCGACGAGGGCGGCACGCTGTTCGACGCCGAAGCGGTGCTGCTCGTCCGTCACGACGAGGGCGAGATTCTTGAACTCCACATCCTCCGAGAGCAGCGCGTGCGTGCCCACGCAGAGTCCCGTCTCGCCCGACGCAAGCCCCGAGAGCACCTCCCGGCGCTCCTTGGCCCGCATTGAGCCGGTGAGTTTTGCGACCTTGATGCCGAAGGGCTCCAGAAAGCCCGAGAGCGTGGCGAAGTGCTGCTCGGCAAGTATCTCCGTCGGCGCCATGAAGGCCGACTGCGCCCCGGACTGCGCCGCATACCAGACGCAGGCGGCGGCGACGAGGGTCTTGCCGCTGCCCACGTCGCCCTGCACGAGCCGGTTCATCGCCCTGCCCGAGCACATGTCCTCCGCAGCCTCGTTCATGGCCCGCAGCTGTGCGCCGGTGGGCGTGAAGGGCAGGGAAGCCGTGAAGTCCGCAAGTTCCGCGCGAATGAGCGGCGTTCCGGCGGCCTTTTCCCGTCCGCCGCGTATCATGCCGAGCGCGCAGACGAGGACGAACAGCTCCTCGAACACCAGCCGCCGCCGCGCTATGGCGAGCGCCTCGGCGTCCTTGGGGAAGTGTATGTTCTCATAGGCGTATCTCGCCGTGGCGAGACCGTTGTCGAGCGCCACGTCGGCGGGCAGATAGTCCGGCAGCGAGTCCGCACAGAAGTTGAGCGCGCTGCGCACGCACTGCATCACCGTCCGCTGCGAGAGCCCGGACGTCAGGCGGTATATGGGCACGATGCGCCCTGTGACGCGCATTGGAGCATCCTCGCGCTCGAACACCGGGTTCGTCATGCCCCGGTGGGAGCCCATCGCGCTCGCCCGGCCGTAAAAGATGTAGGTCACGCCCGGCACGAGCTGGCGCTTCACATAGGTCTGGTTGAAGAACGTGATGTCCAGAGCCCCGCTCTCGTCCACAGCCCGGAGCTTCACCAGTTCCATGCCCCGGCGCACGCGGGAGAGCCTCGGCTCCTCGGCCACCATCGCCCGCACACAGGCCGTCTCGCCGTCGGTGAGGGCGCGTATCGGCTTGTACTGCGTCCGGTCCTCATACGCTCGCGGGAAATACGAGACAAGACCGGCGAGGTCGTGGATGCCCAGCTTTCCCATGCTGTGCGCCCTCGCCTCGCCTATGCCCTTTATGTATCTGATGTCCGTGTCAAGCTGCATTAGCGCACCTCGCCGATGAATCTCCACAGCCTGTCCTGATCCGCCTTCTCCGCATAGGCGATGCCCACGCGCTTGGCGGTTTTTATGTAAACCTCACGTCCCTCGTCCTCGATGCGGAGCAGGGGGGAGGAGGCGATGTCGGCGCCGTTGAGTTCGCCGGTGATGCCGAGGTATCTGGTGAGTTTCCCGGGTCCTTCGTATCCGGCGCAGGCACGGATGAGCACGCCCTGCGGGAAGTCCTCCGGCCCGGTTATGACGTTGAGCAGCCAGTGTATGCCGTAGCAGAGGTAGACGTACACGGCGCCGCCGGGGCGGTAGAGCATTTCGGTGCGCCTTGTGCGCCCGCGGTGGGCGTGACAGGCGGTGTCCTCTTCGCCGCGGTAGACCTCGACCTCGGTGATGACGAGGCGGCGCTCCGACCCGTCGGGGAGGGTGCTCACCAGGGTCTTGCCGGGCAGCTCCGGCGCCACCTCGAGCGCGTCACGCTCGAAAAAGTCGCGTGAGAGCCTCATGAGGGTCTCCTGAGCGTCTAGACGGTGTAGTCGCTGCCGCTGAGCGTGAAGTTCTCCCGCACGCCCTCGGAGACGACGACGCGGTTGTCGTCGGTGATGAGGACGAGCTCGAAGCCGATGTTGTCCTCGTAAAAGCTCTTTGCATCGCGCTCGCCCATGACGTAGAGCGCGGTGGAGAGCGCGTCGGCATAGGTGCCGTCCTCGCAGATGACGGTGACGGAGAGCAGGTCGCTCTCGGCGGGGTAGCCGGTGGAGGGGTTGAGGATGTGCTGCCAGTAGTTGCCCTTGTCGTCTACGAAATAGCGCAGATAGCCCCCGGAGGTGACGACGGCGGTGCCGGCGCCGACGGAGAGCGTGGCGGCGTAGCTGCCGGTGTTTACGGGGTCCTGGAGGCCGACGACCCAGTCGGAGCCGTCGGGTTTGACGCCGAGGGTCATGACGGTGCCGCCGAAGGAGACGATGCCGCTCTCGACTCCGGCCTGGCTCATGGCCCGCATGGCGTACATGGCGGCGCAGCCCCTGGCGACGGAGGCGAAGGTGAGCTCCATCCCGGCGGGCATGGTGAGGAGGTAGGTGTCGGTCTCGGTCATGGCGGAGACGTTGACGGCGGAGAAGTCCACGTGCTCGAGCAGGCTCTCTATCTCGCTCTCGCTGGGGACCTTGTAGAGCCCGTCGATAAAGCCCCAGGCCTTGACGAGGGGGTAGACGGAGAGGTCGAGGGCGCCGTCCGTGGCGTCATAGACGGTGCGGGCGGTCTGGAGCATCTCGGCGACCTGGCCTGTGATGACTATGCCGTCGCCGGCGGCGGAGTTGATGTTGTAGAGGGTGCTGCCCTCGCGCTCGGGGTCGAGGGAGGCGTCGAGGGCGGAGATGACGGAGGCGGCGGAATCAAGCCCC
>CAUAHS010000148.1 GCA_958428885.1 uncultured Eubacteriales bacterium | reverse complement strand
CTGCCCCTGCACCCCGCCGCCTTTGAAAAGGCGGGCGAAACTTTCAAACGCGCGCTTTGCGCGCAGGGCGGGGCGAAACTTTTAAACATCCAACATCTATATTAGGAGCGATACTTATGCTTGCATCTTACGACATCGTCATCGTCGGCGGCGGGCCGGCGGGGTTGGCGGCGGCTATCTATGGCCGCCGCGCGGAAAAGTCCGTGCTCGTCCTCGAGAAAAACGGCTTCGGCGGTCAGATCGCCTGGTCGCCCAAGGTCGACAACTTCCCCGGCGTCCCCGAGGTCTCCGGCGCTGAGCTCGCCGACCGCATGTTCTCCCAGGCCCTCGGCCTCGGCGCCGACGCCGAGCTCGCCGAAGTCACCGCCGTCTCCCCCGCCCCCGGCGGCTTCACCGTCTCCACCCCCGACGGCGACTACGCCGCCAAGGCCGTAGTCCTCGCCACCGGCGCCCAGCACCGCAAACTCGGCGTAGACCGCGAGGATGAGCTCGCCGGAAACGGCGTCTGCTACTGCGCCGTCTGCGACGGCGCCTTCTACAAGGACCGCCCCGTCGCCGTCGCCGGCGGCGGCGACGCCGCTTTGCAGGACGCGCTGCTCCTCGCCAATGTCTGCTCTCAGGTTTACATAATACACCGACGTGACGAGTTCCGCGCCGAGGCGGCGAACGTCAGCGCCGTGCTCTCGCGCGGGAACATCACCTGCCTTATGAACAGCCGCGTCGTCGCGCTTGAGGGCGAGGGAGAGCTCTCCGGCATTGTGGTCGAGGACAAGGCGACGCTTGAGCGCCGGAGCATCGAGGTGGACGGGCTCTTTGTGGCCGTGGGCTACGAGGCGGCGAACGCTGCCTTTGCGCCAATTGCCAAGCTCGACGCCGCGGGCTGGTTCACCGCGGGCGAGGACTGCGCCGCGGGCACGCCGGGCGTCTTTGCCGCGGGCGACTGCCGGGCCAAGACCGTCCGACAGCTGACCACCGCCGTGGGCGACGGCGCTGCCGCTGCGGTCGCCGCCTGCCGCTACATCGACAGTCTGTAAAGGGGGAAACGCCATGAAAGCCGCGCTCATTCAGATGCGCACCGTCTCCGACAAGGCCGAAAACCTGCGCCACGCCCGCGAGCTCATTGACGAAGCCGCGAAAAATGGGGCCGACCTCTGCGTTCTGCCCGAGATGTTCTGCTGCGAGTACCGCAACAGCTCCTTCATCGAAAATCAGGAGCCCGCGGGCGGACCGGCCTGGCAAATGCTCTCAGCTGCGTCCGGGGAGAACCGCGTCTGGCTCATCGGCGGCTCCGTGCCCGAGGCCGAAGGCGGCAGGCTCTACAACACCTCCTTTGTCTTTGACCGCAGCGGAAATCAGGCCGCCCGCTGCCGCAAGAGCCACCTCTTCGACATCGCCGTGCACGGCGGACAGCACTTCAAGGAGAGCGACACCTTCACGCCGGGGGACGAGATCTGCTCCTTTGACACGGAGTTTGGCCGTCTGGGGCTATGCATCTGCTTTGACATGCGCTTCCCCGAGCTCGCGCGCATCATGTCGCTCGACGGGGCATGGGCTGTGTTCTGCCCGGCGAGCTTCAACATGACAACAGGTCCGGCGCACTGGGAGGTCATGTTCCGCTCCCGCGCTGTTGAGAGCCAGGTTTACACCCTTGGCTGCGCTCCCGCGCGCGACGAGCAGGGCAGCTATGTCTCCTACGCCAACTCCATCGCCGTCTCGCCCTGGGGCGACGTCCTCGCGAGGGCCGGAGCCGAGGAGACGACGCTGTATGTCGAGCTCGACCCCGCCTATGTCGAGAGCATACGCGCTCAGCTCCCGCTCATGTCCGCGCGGCGTACGGACATGTACACGCTCCGCCGCAACTGAGGAAAAATTAACTCAGCCGCCGTGGAAGTTTGCTCTTGACGGGCAAGCTCTGCTGGGTTACGATATCAATGTTTATAAAGATATGGAGGCGATGGATTTGCTGAAAATCACCGAAGCCGAGAAAAAGGCCCTCAAAGGCCGCGGCCTCATCCTCACCAACGACGGTGAGCACTTTATAGCCCGCATAGTCGCGCCCAACGGCGTTTTCACGAATGAGCAGATGCAGATGGTGACGGATGTCGCACGCAAGTACGGCGACGGGCGCGTTGCGCTCACGGTCCGCCTGACCATCGAGATCCAGGGCGTCCCCTACGAGAACCTCGAGCCCCTGGTCGCCGAGGTGGAGGCTGCCGGCCTCGTCACCGGCGGCACCGGCTCCATCGTGCGTCCCGTTGTAGCCTGCAAGGGCACCGTCTGCGTGCACGGCCTCTTTGACACCCAGGCCTTTGCCAAGAGGATTTACGACGAGTTCTTCGTCGGCTGGCACAACGTCACTCTGCCGCACAAGTTCAAGATCGCCGTCGGCGGCTGTCCGAACAACTGCGTCAAGCCCGGCCTGAACGACTTCGGCGTCTACGGCCAGAGCGTGCCGGAGCAGGACCTCGACAAGTGCCGCAGCTGCGCCAAGTGCGGCGTCATCGAGCGCTGTCCCGTGCACTGCGTCTCCCGCGGCGCTGCCGGCAAGATAGTTGTCGACAAGGAGAAGTGCACGAACTGCGGCAAGTGCATCAAGGCCTGCCCGATGCACAGCTTCTCCGAGAAGGAGCGCGGCTACGCCGTTGTAATCGGCGGCATCTGGGGCAAGACCCAGCGTCTCGGCAACAACATCGGCGGCGTGTACTCCGAGGATGAGGT
Organism: uncultured Eubacteriales bacterium; assembly: GCA_958428885.1. Classification (GTDB taxonomy): domain Bacteria; phylum Bacillota; class Clostridia; order Oscillospirales; family Oscillospiraceae; genus Scatomorpha. The sequence continues at coordinate 2,328 of CAUAHS010000148.1, read as the reverse complement.
CATGAAGCTCATCGAGAAGTCCATCCTCCTCTACCGCGAGCTGGGCAAAACCGGCGAGCGCTTCGGCCGCACTATCGAGCGTGTCGGCGTGGACGAGTTCATCCGCCAGCTCAAGAGCGACGACGTGCTCTCCCGCAAGGACGCCATCCTCGCCGTCGCCGCCAAGGCCAAGGGCGGCGCCAGCTGCTGAGGCTCCGCAAACGATAAGCGGGGCGGGAAAACGTCTTTCCCGCCCCGCATATTTTTATATTTACAGGTGTGAAATCCATGAAAAAACTCATTTCCGCGCTGCTGGCCGCCGCCATGCTGCTCTCCCTCGCCGCCTGCGGCGAGGCTCAGGCCTCACCCACGGCGGAGGGCGGTGAGACATATGTCTTTACCGACGATCTGGGCCGTGAGGTCACGGCGCCGGCTCACCCGGAGCGCGTTGCGGCCATGATAGGCAGCTTTGCCGACGTCTGGTGCCTCGCCGGTGGCAAGGACACGCTCGTCGCCGCGGCGGACGACTCCTGGACCTCCTTCGACCTCGGTCTGGGCGAGGACGTGGTGAATCTCGGCGCCATCAAGGAGCCGAGCCTCGAGGCGCTCATCGCTGCCGAGCCGGACCTCATCCTCGCAAGCTGCAACACCGCCGCGAATCTCGACCTCCGGGACACCTTCGAGTCCGCGGGCATGTGCGTCGCCTACTTCGACGTGCAGACGCTCGACGACTATCTCAACATGCTCGGCATCTGCACGGTGCTGACCGGCTGCGAGGAAAACTATGAGCTCAACGGCGAAGCCGTGCGCGCCCAGGCGGATGCGGCCATCGCGCGGCAGACCGGAGAGGCGCCGACGGTGCTCTGCATCCGCGCCACGGGCGTGAGCTGCAAGGTCAAGGGCAGCCGGGACTTCGTCCTCGGTGAGATGCTCGCGGACCTCGGCTGCGTCAACATCGCGGACAGCGATGAGAGCCTGCTCGAGGACCTCAGCCTCGAGGCCATCATCGCCGCCGAGCCGGACTATATCTTCGTCGTGCTCCAGGGCTCCGACCCGACGGACGCCATGGAGACGCTTGAGCAGACGCTGCTGCAAAATCCGGCGTGGTCGGAGCTCCAGGCCGTGCGCGAGGGGCGCTTTTACACCCTCGAGCACGAGCTCTACAACCTGAAGCCCAACGCCCGCTGGGGGGAGGCCTATGAAAAGCTTGCGGACATCCTCTATCCCGACGCGGGCTAAGACCGCGCGGCTCTTTGCGGCGCTCGCGGTGATCTGCCTCGCCGCCTGCGGCATGAGCCTCGCGCTCGGGCCGGTGAAGGTGCCGCTTGCAGATGTTGTCCGCGCTCTCTTTTCCGGCGAGGCGGTCACGGCGGCGGAGCGGATCGCGCTGTATTCAAGGCTGCCTCGCACCTGCGGCTGTCTTATCGCTGGTGCGGCGCTCGCCGTCTCCGGAGCCGTCATCCAGGGCGTGCTATCCAACCCGCTCGCAGCGCCGAATGTCATCGGCGTGAATGCCGGAGCCGGACTTGCCGCGGCACTGTGCTGTGCGCTTGCGCCCTCGGCCTACGCTCTGGTGCCGCTTGCGGCCTTTGCGGGGGCGCTGCTGAGCGTGCTGCTGGTGCTGCTCATAGCCGAGCGCACCGGGGCGGCGAAGATAACCCTCGTTCTCGCGGGCGTCGCCGTCTCCGGCATACTCTCCGCCGGCATCGACGCCATCGTCACCTTCTGGCCCGACGCGCTGAACGGCTACTCCGACTTCCGCATAGGCAGCCTTGCGAACCTCACGATGCAGCGCATAGCGCCCGCGTTCTGGGTGGTCCTCGCCGCGCTCGCGCTGCTCTTCACGCTGACGAACGAGCTCGACGTGCTCATGCTCGGGCAGGAGACAGCGCACAGCCTGGGACTCAAGACCGGGCGGATGCGCGTCGTACTGCTCGCGCTCGCGGCGGCGCTTGCCGGGGCTGCGGTGAGCTTTGCGGGGCTGATAGGCTTCGTCGGCCTCATCGTGCCGCACATCATGCGCCGCTTTGCCGGGGACGAGAGCCGGCTGCTCCTCCCCTCTTCGGCGCTCGGCGGAGCAGCGCTGCTCACGCTCTGCGACCTCGGCGCAAGGACGCTGTTCACTCCCTACGGGCTGCCTGTCGGAATAATCCTCTCCTTCTTCGGCGGGCCGTTCTTCATCTGGCTGCTGCTCAGGCAGAGAAAGGGGCGCACGCATGATTGAGACCAGAGACCTGTGCGCGGGCTACAGCGGGTACGAGGTGCTTCACGGTGTGACTCTCGCCTTCCCGCCCGGGCGTGTCACGGCCATCGCCGGGCCGAACGGCTGCGGCAAGAGTACGCTGCTGC
>CAUAHS010000147.1 GCA_958428885.1 uncultured Eubacteriales bacterium | reverse complement strand
GTATTTCTCAAGCAGCGCCCCCAGGTCGTCGCCCACGTCCACAATGCAGTTCCCGTCTCCGGCGGTCATAGGCGACCAGACCGCGTAACGGCCAGGTCCGCCGGCGGCGCCGGAGCTCCCCTCGCCCAGGTCGGTGAGGAAGGGCTGCCTCTTGGAAAATTCGTTCCAGTTCACAGACATCATCCTTTCTTTGCCTCATGTATAGGTCTTGCCGGTATAGCGCTCATACTCGGCCACGCCGCCGCTGTGGGGGTTGCTGTTATGGTAGGTCGTCTTGATGAGGTACATTTTGCAGCGATAGCCGCTGCCGCTGTGCCTTATGTTCTCGGCATGGTGCCATGTGTAGCCGCTCGGGGTGCCGTGCAGCCCGGCCTTGGCGTTCGCCCTTTTCGCGTCCTCGCTACGGCTGCCGGACATGGTTATGGTGTAGGCGCCGTGATAGCGGCTGTGTGTGCAGAGTATTTTCAGGTGGCCGCCTGTGGTGACGCTGCCCATGACGTATGAGCGGAAGGCCGCGGGGCCGCCGAAGTAATGATAGTTGTGGTCCTCAATGCACCAGTCGATGATGTCGGCCACGTTCCTGTCCTGCTCATATGACAGGCCGAACACGGCGGTGATGTCATCGTCGTCCGGGCTGGTTATCCGCCTGCCGTCTATTAAAAGCATCCGTTTGCCTCCTTCCACTGTACATGCTATGAGGGGGCAAGTCCGCTTAGACCTGGGCAGAAAGACAGAGGCGGACGCACCTTGAAGGTGCGTCCGCCTCTGATCGGGCTTGAGTTCAATAGACCTTTGCGTCCACAAATTTCGCCAGGTCGTCCGGGGAGAGAATTATCTGTTCACCACGCATGCCGGCGCTGACGGCGATCTCGTCGAAGAGAATGTACGTCTCGTCGATGAAGGTGGGGTACTTCTTTTTCATGCCTATGGGCGAGCAGCCGCCTCTCATATAGCCCGTGAGCGGGAGCAGCTCCTTGACGTGTATCATCTCGAGCCTCTTGTTGCCTGAGATCTGGGCAGCCCGGCGCAGGTCCAGCTCGTCCAGGACGGGGATGCAGAACACCAGGATGCCCGTCTTGTCCCCGCGTGTGACCAGGGTCTTGAAGACCTGCTCCGCCGGCATGCCGAGCTGTTCCGCCGCGTGCTTGCCGGAGAGGTCGGACTCGTCGTATTCGTATTCCGCAGTTCGGTAGGCTATGCCCGCCGCATCAAGCAGGCGCATGGCGTTGGTCTTTGTCATTTCGTATCGCCTCCCATCATGGCCGCATGCCGCTCGTATATCTCGCGGACAGCGCCGCTGTCCAGCTCCGGAAAGGGCGTAACCGGCTCGGGGACGTCCTCGTAGGGCCTGAGCTGGAGGCGGAAATAGATGAGGTCGTGCCACTTGCCGAACTTCCAGCCGGTCTTGACATCCGTATACACGCGGGTGAAACCGAGACTCTCATGCAGCCGCTCGCTCGCCGGGTTGGGCGCCGAGACGGTGCCGTAGATGTTCACAAAGCCCTGAAGGCGCAGAAGGTCCAGCAGCGCGCTGTAAAGTCCCCGGCCCAGGCCACGACCGGTGTGCTCAGGCTCAAAGTACACGGAGAGCTCGGCGTCCCAGTCGTAGGCTGCACGGACGCGGTAGCGGTGCGCATAGGCATAGCCGACCGGGCGGCCGCCGTCCTCGCAGACGATGAAGGGATACTCGGCGGAGATGTCGGCAATGCGCCCGGCAAACTCCTCCGCCGTTGGAGCGGGATACTCATAGGTGATGGCGGTCTCGGTGTAGGGCGCATATATGGCAGCCAGCGCCGCCCCGTCCGAGGGGAGCGCGGTACGTATCTTGCAGCTCATAAAACTTCGCCTCTTTCAGGGGAATTTTAACCTTTACTGAACTCCACGTCAAGGATTAACGGAAAATTCACAGCTTGGACTGCAATTGTCGCTTGTAAAATACTCATTTGATGTTATAATCGAATCCGTTATACTCGGAGTGTCTATAATATGTGGAGAGGTGTCCGAGTGGTTTAAGGAGCCGGTCTTGAAAACCGGTGACCCGGCAACGGGCCATGGGTTCGAATCCCATCCTCTCCGCCAACATGACCGGGCACCGGCTTTGATGCGAAGGTGTTAAAGCGCGTGTCCGGTCCGATTGTCAAGGCACATTTTTAAAATCCCTCCGCCGCAAGGGTGTGTGTTGCAGCGAGGGAGCATCTTAATATAAATGAGGGATGACAATGTCAAAGTTCAGGGTTATCACCGACGGCTCCGGCGACCTGTCACCGGAGATCGTCAAAGAGCGCGATATCACCATGGTCCCGTTCTATGTCATGCTCGGCAGCGGAGAATATCTCAAGCAGGACGAGGACATAGGCACGGAAGAGTTTTACGAGTGGATGGTGTCGCACCCCGGCGTATACCCGAAGAGCTCCACGCCCTCGACTCAGGACTTCCTCAAGGTCTTCCGCGAGGTGGCCGAGGCGGGCGAGCAGGCCATCTGCATCTGCATAACTGAAAAGTTTTCAAACTCCTACCAGACCGCGCGTATAGCGCTTGAGCTTTTGCGCGAGGAATACCCGGACGTCAAGATCGCGGTGTACAACTCCATGGTGGACACCGTGCTCCAGGGCCTCTACGTGCTCGAGGCCTGCAACCTGCGTGACGCGGGCTTTGACCTGGACGAGGCTGTGGCCCGCATGGACGAGATCAGGCCGTCCGGCCGCATCTTCTTCACCATTGGCAGCCTCTCATATCTGAGCATCGGCGGCCGCATAGGCAAACTGGCCGGCAAGGTCAGCACCGTGCTCGGCATCCGGCCGATAATCACGCTCAAGGAGGGCGAGATCTTCCCCTCCGGCGTCTGCCGCGGTCGGGGCAAGAGTCTCGACAAGACGCTGAGCGTCGCACGTGAGTATCTGCGTGAGAACTTCACCTCCGCCGACGAGTTCGACATCGCCGTCGGCTACGGCTACGACTATAACGAAGCAGCGGAGTTCCAGGCTCGCGTCTGCGCCCTGCTGGATGAGCTGGGCCTCTCCACCGAGGTGCCCATCCGCCTTATAAGCTCCGTCATCGCCGTGCACACCGGCCCACATCCTCTGGGCATCGGCGTCGTGCGCAAGGCAAGGCTCGACAAGTGAAGCAAAAGACCCGGCCGTCAAACCCGGCCGGGTCTTTTTTTGTCTTGCGTTCCTCCAGGAGAGCTGCAATAACGTTTTCGTCGGCGGCGTGTACGTCGGCGAAAACACCGCTCGCGGAGCGGAGTGTCGAGCCGCAGGCGAGGCATGCAGCGCAGTGCGTTTAATTCATTGGAGAAGGCGGAGCCTTCTCCAATGAATTAAAAAGCCCGTGAGTGACAGGGGGTGCATCACTCACGGGCTCTCTCCGTCTCTCAGGCGCTGACGCACTGCGATTCGCGGCGGCGCTCCTCGTAGTAGGACGGATAGCTCTCGACGGGAACGGGGAAGAAGTCGAGGCCGAGGGCCTCGCTGCTCACGGCGTCGATGTAGCAGCTGTAGTGCATCTCTTCGGTGGTGAACTCAAGCTCGTAAAGGCTGCCGCCCTCGAGCAGCTTCTGGGAGTCGAACTTCGCGGTCTTGACGTTGGCGGCCTCCAGAGCCAGGGCGCGGGCCTGCATCGGGCTTATATAGAGAACGTTCTTTTTCATGTTTGTTAGCTCCTTTTCGTTTTTGTTTTATGTGCCCATTATAGCGGGCGTTTATTAAAGTAACGTTAAAAGAAAAAGTTATTTTAATAACGATTTGCCGATTCCCTTTCTGTGTTACGGGCATAGGATACCAGAGCCTTATTAACAAGTCGTTAGAGCAGGATTAGAATATCATTAAAACCGTAAACATTTTTTGAACGCCTAAAATTAATTGTCCTTGCAAAATGCGACGGCATCTGCTATACTTCGCCATGGATTTTAAGACGGTACTGAGAGACCGGCAAAACCGCTTTATATTGCCGCGCGCTTGCGCGGGCATTTGGTGTGTCTTGCCGGGACCCGGCAGGGCATTTTTTGTTGTGAAGGGGCGGTGCTAGACGTGAGAGAAAAGGCCAGGCTCATGGACGAAGCGGCGGTGAACCGCGCGCTGATGCGCCTCTCGCACGAGATAGCCGAGCGCAACCGCGGCGTTGAGAATGTCTGCCTCGTCGGCATCCGCCGCAGGGGAGAGCCCCTGGCTCAGCGGATAAGGTCAAACATCGTTAAAATAGAGGGAGTGGAGGTCCCCTGCGGCAGCGTGGACGTGCGCTATTACCGCGACGATCTCCGGCCCCTTGCCAGCGACCCCATAGTCACGAAGGCCCAGCTGGACTTCCCCGTGGCGGACAAGACCGTCGTCCTCGTGGACGACGTGCTCTACACAGGCCGGACGGCCAGAGCCGCGATGGAGGCCGTGCTCGCCTGCGGACGGCCCAGGGCGATACAACTGGCCGTCCTGGTCGACCGGGGTCACAGGGAGCTGCCCATCCGGGCGGATTACGTGGGCAAAAATGTGCCCACCTCCCACACGGAGCTCATAGAGGCGAGGCTCCCGGAGTACGACGGCGAGACCGGCGTATATCTCATGGAGCTCTGAGGCTCCGCAGCTCAATTGTGCGTCATCCCAATTAAAATACACTACGGAGAGAGGTAAATCGGGAATGAACAAGAAAACCATCGGAAACGAGCCGATCTACGACGCCCGGACGCTTGGTGCGCCCAGGATGCTCGTGCTCGGCTTCCAGCACATGTTCGCCATGTTCGGCGCCACGGTGCTGGTCCCCACGCTGACGGGTCTGTCCGTCTCCACCACGCTGCTGTTTGCCGGTCTCGGCACGCTGCTGTTCCACCTGCTGGCCAAGGGCAAGGTCCCTGCCTTCCTGGGCTCGTCCTTCGCCTTCCTCGGCGGCTATGCGGCCATCGCGCCCATGCTCGAGAACCCGGACGCCCCGGGCGTGTTCAATATACCAAACACCGAGATGCTGCCCTACGCCTGCTTCGGCGTGGCCTGCGCCGGACTTGTCTATCTGGTGCTGAGTCTGCTGTTCAAGGTCTTCGGCGTCAAGAAGGTCATGCGCTTCTTCCCGCCCATCGTGACCGGCCCCATCATCATCGCCATCGGCCTGTCCCTGAGCTCCAGCGCCGTCAACAACTGCGCCACCAGCTGGCCTGTGGCCCTGGTCGCCATCCTGGTCGTCATCATCTGCAACATCTGGGGCAAGGGCATGATCAAGATCATCCCCATCCTCC
>CAUAHS010000146.1 GCA_958428885.1 uncultured Eubacteriales bacterium | reverse complement strand
GCTGGTGGAACGCGCTGCGTTCCGGCTCACAGTGCCCGGCATAGGCGGCGAATGCGGCTGCACGCTGGGCACGAACAGGCAGCTCTATCAGGGCCTGTTCATGGCGCCGCACACCACGGCTCAGGCGCTCAAGACCGCGGCTCTCTGCGCAGCAATGCTCGAGAAGCTCGGCTTTGACTCCGAGCCCAGTCCGCTGGAGCCTAGGTACGACATCATCCAGACCATAACCCTCAAATCTGCGGAGAACCTCTGCCGCTTCTGCCGCGGCATCCAGGCCGGCTCGCCCGTGGATTCCTACGTCACGCCCGAGCCCTGGAAGATGCCGGGCTATGAGGACGAGGTCATCATGGCCGCAGGCGCGTTCATACAGGGCTCGTCCATAGAGCTTTCGGCCGACGGACCGATGCGCGAGCCGTACCGCGCCTTTTTGCAGGGCGGGCTGACCTATGAGTCGGGCAGGCTCGGAATAATGAACGCAATAGCGGAAATGCTGGACAAATAGCCCTCATATAAATAGCATGGGGGTGATCACCCATGCTGAACCGCAGAAGGCGCAGACCGCTGTATGTGGACGTACACCTGCCGCCGATGCGCCGGAGAACAAAGTTGGCCATCGTGCTTGTGCTCATTGCAGCCGTGATGGTTTCGGTCGGAATACGTGGCGCCATATATCTGCGCGAGCTGTCGTGCGATATGGTGCTGTCCGACGCGACGGACCTCATGACGCTGTGCATAAACGACACCATCAGCCGCAAACTCGCCAGCGAGGACTATGACTACGACTATTTCGTGACCCTCGAGCACGACGGAGAGGGCAATGTCACCGCCGTGAGGGCGAATATGGCGCGGATAAACGCCATGTCGTCGGAGCTGCTCTCCGACATAGTCAAGGCCGCGGACGGGGGAGAGCTGTCGCTGGAGATACCCATAGGCAACCTGCTCGGCTCGAGCCTGCTGCTCGGGCGAGGGCCGAATATACCCGTGGACATCACGATGCTCAGTTCCTCCCGCGTGGACTTCAAAAACGACCTCATTTCCGCGGGAATAAACCAGACCAAGCACCAGATGAAGCTCGACGTCGTCATAGACATCGACGTCATCATGCCCTGGCGGACTGTCTCTACCCAGGTCGTCAGCGAGATACTCATCGCCGAGACCGTCATAGTCGGCCAGGTGCCGCAGACCTATTTGGATATGGAGAGTTGAAATGGACGTTAAACAGGAGATAGAGGCCCTCAGAGCCGAGATAATGGAGCACAACCGGCACTATTACGACGAGGATGCGCCGGTCATATCCGACTTTGAATACGACGCGCTCATGCGCCGGCTCGAGGAGCTGGAGGCCGCACACCCGGAGTTTTACTCGCCCACGTCGCCCACGCAGAAGGTAGGCGGCACGGCCAAGAGCACCTTTGCGCCCGTGACGCACGAGGTGCCGCTCGAGAGCCTCAACGACGTGTTCTCCTTTGACGAACTGCGTGAATTTGACGAGCGCATGCTTGCAGCCCTGCCGCAGGGGCGGGAATACTCGGCGGAGCCGAAGATAGACGGCCTCTCCATGTCGCTGGAGTATGAAAACGGTGTGTTCGTCCGCGGGGCAACGCGAGGCGACGGCGTGACCGGTGAGGACGTCACCGAGAACCTCCGCACCGTGCGGAACCTGCCTCAAAAGCTCAAAAACGCCCCGGAGAGGCTCATCGTCCGCGGCGAGGTGTACATGTCCCGCGCTGTGTTCGAGGAGCTCAACGCCGAGCGCGAGCTCAGAGGCGAGCCGCTGCTCGCAAACCCGCGCAACGCCGCCGCCGGTTCCATGCGCCAGCAAAACCCCAAGGTCGCCGCCTCGCGCAAGCTCGACATCTGCGTCTTCAACATCCAGAAATCCGTGGGCCGGGACTTCACCACCCATACGGAGACGCTCGATGCGCTGCGTGAATTCGGCTTTGACGCCGTGCCCTACACCGTCTGCCGCAATTTTGAAGAGTGCAAAGCCGCGGTCGAGGCCATAGGCGAGAACAGGGGGGACTTCCCCTACGACATAGACGGCGCGGTCATCAAGATAAACTCCCTCGCCGAGCGTGAGGAGCTGGGCAGCACGGCAAAGGCCCCGCGCTGGGCGGCGGCATATAAGTACCCGCCGGAGCGCAAGGAGAGCGTCGTGAAGGACATCGTTGTCCAGGTCGGCCGCACCGGCGTGCTCACGCCCAAGGCGGTCATCGAGCCTGTCCGCCTCGCGGGGACGACGGTGACGAACGCCACGCTGCACAATCAGGACTTCATCGACAAGCTGGACGTCCGCATAGGCGACACGGTTGTCGTCCGTAAGGCGGGGGAGATAATCCCCGAAGTGCTCGAAGTCGTGAAGAGCAAGCGGCCCGAGGGCGCCGTGCCCTTTCACCTGCCTGACACCTGCCCGGAGTGCGGCTCGCCCATCGTCCGGGACGAAGACGGCGTCGCCATGCGCTGCACGGGCGCCGAGTGTCCGGCACAGAGGCTCAGGAACATCGTGCACTTCGCCTCGCGCGAGGCGATGGACATCGAGGGGCTCGGCGTCGCCGTGGCGGACTCGCTCATAAAGGCCGGGCTGCTGACCACGCCCGCGGGCATCTATTATCTCGAAGCCGACAAGGTCGCAGAGCTTGACCGTATGGGCAAAAAGTCGGCGGCAAACCTCATGGCCGCCATAGAAAAGAGCAAATCCGCGGGCCTCGCGCGCCTGATCTGCGCCTTCGGCATCCGCCAGGTCGGCCAGAAGGCGGGCAAGGTGCTCGCCTCGCACTTCGGCACGCTGGACAAGCTCATGTCCGCGAGCCTCGAAGAACTCTGCGCCGTGCCGGACATCGGCGAGATCACGGCGGGCTTCATCCGCCAGTGGTTCGACGAGCCGCAGGCCCAGCACCAGATAAAGCTGCTGCGTGAGGCCGGCGTCTCCTTTGAGAGCGGCGAGGAGCGCCGTGACGACCGCTTTGCGGGCAAGACCTTCGTCCTCACCGGCACGCTCGAGAGCTGGACACGAGACGAGGCCGCCGCGATAATTGAGAGTTTCGGCGGCAAGACTGCAGGCTCCGTGTCCAAAAAGACCAGCTACGTCCTTGCCGGCGAAAACGCGGGCTCCAAACTCACAAAAGCCGAGAGCCTCGGCGTGGAGATAATCGACGAGGCGCGCTTTAGGGAAATGATAAGCTGAAACGGGGTAAAGCAGATGGCAGAGCGCGGGAAAAGCGAATATTCACAGTCTGTTACCAACGCCCTGCACCTGCTCGGCTGCTTTGTCGAGAGGGAGGAGCGCGGCATCTCGGAGCTCTCGCGCGAGCTGGGGCTCTCCAAGTCCGCCGTGGCCCGCATCGTGGCCTCGCTCGAGGACGGGCGGCTGCTCATGCAGAACCCGGAGACGGGGAAGTACCGCCTCGGCACCGGTTTTCTGCTCTACGGCTCGCTCGTCCGTGATCGGAACGAGCTCTCCCGCGCCCTCGCCCCCGCGCTCGCTCAGCTTGCGGAGGAATATCAGTCCACGGCGCACCTCGCCGTGCTCGACGGCGGGGAACTCACCATCGTGAACAAGGTCTCTGCCGGGCCCTTTGTGTACATGTCCTCCCGCGTCGGCGGCACGCTGCCCATACACGCCTCGGCTACCGGCAAGTGCATTCTCGCCTGGCTGCCCCCGGAGCGCCGACGCGAACTCATTGAAAACGCCGAGCTGCGCCGCTATACGTCAACTACCATAACTGACCCCGCCGCACTTGAGGCCGAACTCGCCGCCATACGCGAGCGCGGTTACGCTCTCGACGACGGGGAAACCCACGAGGGCCTGTTCTGCATCGGATGTCCTGTGCTCGACGCCTCCGGCCGGGTCGCTGCCGCTGTGTCCGTAAGCGGCAGCCGTGCAGCGCTTGAGCCGCGGCTAGACCAGGTGGTCGCCAGCATAAGGGATAAACTGAAAAACTACGGCATCTGAGCTTGACAAACCAGGCCCATGGTGCCATAATTTATTTGAATATTACGGAACAGTGTTCCGATTATAGGTACAGGAGGGATGAGGTTGAAGGAGATACGCTTACATGGCCGGGGAGGCCAGGGCGTGGTCAAGGCCTCTCAGATGGTGGTCAAGGCGGCGGTCGAGGGCGGCCTGCACGGGCAGTTCATACCCTTCTTCGGCGTCGAGCGCAAGGGCTCGCCGGTCTTTGGCTATCTGAGGCTGAGCACGGAGGAGATACGCCGCAAGACGCAGATCTACGAGCCGGACGTCCTCGTCATAATGGACGACACGCTCGTCGGCCTGCCGCAGACCTACGCTGGCCTGAAGGATGGCGGCACGGTGCTCATAAACAGCACAAGACCGCTATCGGAGCTCGGCGTGCCGGACTGCGCCGGAGTCGTCGCCGAAGTTGACGCCACGGGCATTTCGGAGCGGCTCTTCGGCCAGAACCTGCCCAACACGGCGGTGCTCGGGGCCTTCACCAAGGTCGTGGGCATAGTCGACCGCGAGAGGCTGTTTGCAGAGATCGAGGCCACCTTCGGCGCGGAAAACCGCCGTGCGGCGGAGCTGGCATACGAGAGCGTGAACTATCTGAAGGGAGGAGAGGCCGGTGTATGACCGCGAATATGTGACGCCCGTGGGCAACCGCGGCATGTACGTCCTGGACACTGCGTCCTGGCGCACGCACAGGCCGGTCATGGACAAGGCGCTGTGCGTGAACTGCGGCATCTGCCTGGGCTACTGTCCCGTGAACTCGATAAAGTGGTCGGAGGAGCGGGGCTATTACATAAGCTATGACTTCTGCAAGGGCTGCGGCATCTGTGCTGCGGAGTGCCCGAAAAAGGCCATAAGCATGGAGCACGAGGGAGGCGGCAGCGATGGGAAATAAGATGGTACTCACCGGCAACTACGCCGCAGCCGAGGCAGCGGCTCTGTGCCGCCCCGACCTCATTGCAGCCTACCCCATAACGCCTCAGAGCTCGGTCGTGGAGCACCTGGCCGAGATGGTGCACGGCGGGCGGCTGGACTCGGACCTGGTCCAGGTCGAGTCCGAGCACTCGGCGATGAGCGTCGTGCAGGGCGCAGCGGCAGGCGGAGGACGTGTTTTTACCGCCACCAGCGCCCAGGGACTCGCGCTGATGTACGAGCCGTATTTCCGGATGTCCACGCTGCGCCTGCCCATGGTCATGGCCATCGCCACGCGCGAGATGACCTCGCCCGAGAGCATCTGGAGCGGCCAGCAGGACGCCATCTCCGCCAGGAGGGGCA
>CAUAHS010000145.1 GCA_958428885.1 uncultured Eubacteriales bacterium | reverse complement strand
GCTGGGCCGAGTCCGCCATGATCTGGGCCGTGAACCGCGGCATCATCACCGGCGCCACCGAGAGCACCCTCGCCCCCGCCGACGGCGCCACCCGTGCCCAGTGCGCGGCGATACTCATGCGCTACGTCGAGGCGTGAGCGGGATTCAACAAAATAACCAAAAACTGCCCGGGTCCGACCCGGGCAGTTCTTTTGTCCAAAGCCTCCGCAGCCGCCTGCGGCGCTTGCGTTTGACGGGGCTGTGTGATAAAATATGCTGTAATTATGCGCAATGCGCTGAAACGGCGCGGCAGGTGAGACTTCCGGGAGGTGGAACGCATGGGCGGAGCTTACCCGGCGAGCCTCTGCCGGGGCGGGATAACGGGCGGCTGCCTGGCCATCCAGCCCGGCGGGCTGCTGTTCACCACGCAGAAGATACAGGTGCCGCGGGACAAGAGGCGCATTTTCATCCCCTTTGCCGACCTCCGCAGCGTAGACCGCTCGCGCGTGCTCGGCTTTCCGGCCGTATTGCTTGAGACCGGGGCACAGAGCTGGGAGTTCGTCATCTTCCGCCGTGCGGCCTTCCTGCGCGAGCTGAGAAGCTGCTGGCTGGGGCGCGAAATTTCGTTTTAAGGTGATTTGTTTGAAGGACATCATACTGCTCAAACAGGGCGAGGTCGTCCTGAAGGGGCTCAACAGGAGATTTTTCGAGCAGAAGCTCGTGACCAACATACGAAAGCGGCTCAAGCCCATGGGCGCCTTCCACGTCTACTGCGTGCAGAGCACGGTCTATGTGGAGCCGGAGGACGAGCTCGCGGACATGGACGCGGCGTTCGACGCGCTGAGCAAGACCTTCGGCGTCGTGGCGCTCTCGCGCGCGGCGGCATGTGAGAAGGACGAGGACGCCATCGCCAAGCTCGCCATCGAGTATCTGCGGGACGACATGCTCGCAGCCGGGAGCTTCAAGGTCGAGACCAAGCGCTCCGACAAGAGCTTCCACCTCACGAGCATCCAGCTCTCCCAGTACGTCGGCGGCCTCCTCGCCGAGGCGTATCCCGAGACGCGGGTCGACGTCCGGCACCCGGAGCTCGTCGTACACCTCGAGGTGCGCGACTACGCCGCCTATGTCCACGCTGCGCCCACCCAGGGCGCCGGAGGACTGCCCGTCGGCTCCAACGGCCGGGCCGTGACGCTGCTCTCCGGCGGCATCGACAGCCCCGTCTCCACCTGGATGATAACAAGGCGCGGTGTGCGCTGCATACCCGTCCACTTCTTCTCCTTCCCCTACACCTCCGAGGCGGCCAAGGAAAAGGTCGTCGAGCTGGCGCGGCTGCTCACGCCCTGGTGCGGGCAGATGTGCCTCGAGGTAGTGCCCTTCACGCACATCCAGGAGGAGATACGCGACAAGTGTCCGGAGGAGTACTTCACGCTCATCATGCGCCGCTTCATGATGCGCATAGCGGAGCGCATAGCCGAGCGCGGCGGCTGCAAGGCCATCGTCACCGGCGAGAACCTCGGCCAGGTCGCGAGCCAGACCATGGAGGCCATGGCCTGCACCCAGGCCGTCACCGACCTGCCCGTTCTCCAGCCGCTCATCGGCATGGACAAGGAGGACATAATCCGCATCTCGCGCAAGATCGGCACCTTTGAGACCTCGATTCTGCCCTATGAGGACTGCTGCACAGTGTTCACGCCCCGCCACCCCAAGACCAAGCCCCATGTGGAGGACGTCGCCGCCGCGGAGAGCGCCATGGACGTCGAGGGCCTGGTGAACGAGGCGCTCGAGGGCATCGAAAGGATATGGATAGACATTGAAGGCTGAGATAATTTCCGTAGGTACCGAACTATTGCTCGGCAGCACGATAAACACTGACGCGGCGGACGTCGCCGTGCTCCTCTCCGAGTACGGCATCGACGTGTACTGGCAGACGGTCGTGGGCGACAACCCGGGCAGAGTCATAGAGGCGGTGCGCCGTGCAAAGGACCGCGCCGACCTCATCATAACCACCGGCGGACTGGGACCCACCTGCGACGACCTCACCAAGTCCGCGCTGGCGGATGCCTTCGGCATGAAGCTGGAGCTCAACACGGAGGAGGAGGCCTGGCTTCGGGACATCTTCAAAAAACGCGGCTACCCCAGGCTCACGCCGAACAATCTCCAGCAGGTCTGGCTGCCGGAGGGTTCCCGGGCGCTGCGCAACGACTGGGGCACCGCTCCCGGCTGCTATTTCGAGCGCGGGGGAGTGCGCGTCATCATGCTGCCCGGACCCCCGAGGGAGATCCGGCCGCTGCTCGAGTACCGCGTGAGGCCCATCCTGGCGGAGCTCTCCGACGCCGTCATCGCCTCGCACAACGTCCACTTCTACGGCATAGGCGAGAGCGAGATGGAGTATCGCCTGCGTGACTACATGCAGGAGCTCACGAACCCCACTCTGGCCCCCTACGCCAAGAGCGGCGAATGCCTCGTGCGCGTCACGGCCAAGGCCAGGACGGCGGAGGAGGCCGAGGAGATGATGGCCCCGGTCATAGAGCGCGTGAAGGCCATGTTCGGCGACCTGGTCTACGCCGTGGACGGCAAGGACATAGCCGAGCACACGGTGAAGCTCCTCATCGAAAAGGGCGCCACCATCGCCGCAGCCGAGAGCTGCACGGGCGGCGAACTTGAAGGGCGCATAACCGACATCCCCGGCGCCTCGGCGGCGCTCAAGGGCGGCGTTGTGGTGTACACCAACGAGGCCAAGCACCTGCTGCTGGGCATCCCGACGGAGACTCTGGACAAATACGGCGCAGTGAGCCGCGAGGTCGCCGCAGAGCTGGCCGAGCGCGTCAGACTCAAGCTGGGCGCCGACCTCGGCGTGGGCGTGACCGGCCTGGCCGGACCGGACGGGGACGGGGTGCACCCCGTGGGCACCGTGTTCGTCTCGCTCTCGGACGGCAAGCGCACCTGGGTGCGCGAAAAGCACATCAACGACCGTGACCGCAAGACCGTCAGGCTCTACGCCTGCCAGAACGTGTTCGACATGGTCCGCAGATATCTCGCCGGGCTGCCGGTGGAGCAGAAGAGGTCCGACATATGAAGCTGTACCTGGTCAGACATGGCGAATCCGAGTGCAACGTCCAGCGCCGCCTCTACGGGCGGACGGACTGTGCGCTGACGGAAAAGGGCTGCCGACAGGCCCGGGAGGTCGGGGAGAAGCTCCGGGACGAGAAGATCGACCTGTGCATCTCCAGTCCGCTCATCCGCGCGGCGGAGACGGCGAGACTGGTCCTCGTGGGCCGGAACGTCCGGATAGAGCTCGACGACGACCTCATGGAGCAGCACATGGGCGACCTCGAGGACAAGCCCTTCGAGGACATGCTGCGGGAGCAGCCGGAGATAGTGAACGCCATGCTCGACGACTGGACCACCGTGGTCCCGCCGGGGGGCGAGAGCTTCGAGAGCCTGCGTGACCGGGTGTCGGCCGTCATAGAGCGCGTGGCAGCCCGGGGACTGGACACCATGCTCGTGGCCCACAACGGACCGCTCTCCACCATCCTGATGATGCTGCTGGAGATGCCGAGCTCGGCGGTGAACCGCCTGTGGTTCGAGCAGGGCTGCTGGAGCTGCGTGGAGCTGCGTGAAGGCGGCAAGGCGCGGCTGCTGTACTTCAACAAATAGGGCACAAACTCTCACAGAAGGGAGAAAAGATATGAGCAGGGAAGATAAGCTTCAGCGTGAGGACGGCTCCGGCTCCGTGGCCGGAAAGGTGTTCGCCTTTATAGGCGTGACGCTGGTCGTGCTCATCCTGGCGGCGATGGCCGCCGTGTTCATCATCACCAAGGGCCCGTCGCCCGCCGCAAGGGCCGAATTTGTAAGGCGCACCGCGGACAGCGGACTGGCGTTCGTCACGAAGATGTTCGTGCCGGGCGACGAGATAGAGGCCATCCTGGCCGGGGACGAGGCGGAGCAGCCGCCCGCCGGGGACGAGGATGCCGATCCCGCGGGGTCCGAGACTCCGGACGAGGGCGCCGGGACAGAGCCCTCCGAGACTCCGGAGGAGTCCGATACTGCGGCAGAGAGCGCAGCGCCGTCCGCGGACGGCGGCGAGACTTCAGGCGAGGGGGAATAAGACATGAGCGAAGAGAACAAGGGATACGACTTCACCGGCCTCTCCGCGGACGAGGATTTCGACAGCTTCCTCGAGTCCATCCGCCGGGACCTGGGCGAGACCCCGTCGCCCCGCGCTGCAAGCGCCGGACGCACGGTCAGACCCGTCGAACCCGAGCCTGTCGAACCTGAGCCCGAGCCTGCCGAGCCCGAGAGCGTCGAGCCGGAGCCCGGACCCGTCCGCAGACCCCGGAGCACAAGGCCGGCGGAGCAGGTGCAGCAGCCGGAGCCCAGGCCAGCACGCGAGCGGAGCACCCCGAAGCGCCGTGACACCGAGCCCCGTCCCGCCCCCGCCAAGAACGCCCCGGCAAGGGAGCGCAGCGCGAGGCAGGAGCCGCAGCAGCCGGCCAAGAGCGCCCGCCGCTCCGCCCCGGACATAAAGTGGGGCCCGCCCCCCGAGGAGAAGAAGGGGCGCCGCTCCGGTCCCGACGAGCCGCCCAGAAGGCGCAGCGGCTTTGCCCGCGCGCTCATCCTCTACACCGTAGTGCTCGTCGTGGCCGCCGTTGCGGTCATGGCGGTGCTTTGGAAATACCTCGAGGCCTACGAGTTCACAAGGCCCGAGAACGTCATGTCCCAGTTCGAGCAGATGGCGGACGAGCAGTACTGGGAGACCGCGGTCACCAGCTCCTTTTCCGTGACGCCCTCGGAGTTCGAGACGGAGAGCGCCCTGATGGACGAGCTCTGCCTGAGCCTGCTGCGTGACGGCAAGATGACCTACGTCAAGGACGAGGCGTACACGGACGAGGCGCCGGTTTACCTCGTGAGCGTGAACGGCGTGGAGCTCTGCCGGGTCTACATGTCGCCCCAGGCGGGCGGAGAGGCCGGGTTCGGGCTGCAGTACATGTCGATAAACAAGGTCGAGCTGCTGGCGGACTTCATCGCCCCCAAGGCCAGGAGCCTCACCATCACCGCCCCCGTGGGCGCCACGGTGACGATAAACGGCATCGCCGTGGGCGAGAGCTACCTCAGCGACGCTGCGCCGGACACCTCGTACCTGCCCGAGCTCGAGCAGAACGCGACGGACCTGCTCTGCTGCTATGAGATACCGGTCATCTACGGCACGGTCGAGATAGCCGCAACGGACGAAAACGGCCAGACGCTTGAGGCCGCCGAGATGG
>CAUAHS010000144.1 GCA_958428885.1 uncultured Eubacteriales bacterium | reverse complement strand
CCGCCCCTGGACCCTGCCGCCTTTGAAAAGGCGGGCGAAACTTTCAGACGCGCTTTGCGCGCTCAATCCTTCATGGCGACGGCGGAGTCGTACAGCGCCTCGACCTCTTTACTCGGGGCTTTGCCCACGGCGGTGACCACCACGGCGGCGATCAGGCCCGCGAAGAAGCCGGGGATGATCTCGTACACGCCCGTCTCAGACAGGAACGCCAGCCATACCACGTCCACGACCGCTCCGGCCACGATGCCCGCCACTGCTCCGCCGAAGGTGAACCGGCGCCAGAACAGCGAGAGCAGGATAACCGGGCCGAACGCCGCGCCGAACACGCCCCAGGCGTTCTCAACAAGGCCCATGATGGTGCCGCTGCCCGGGTCCGCCGCGATCAGCAGCGCGATCACCGCGATGACCACGACCACTATGCGGCCGGCCCACAGCATCTCGTTGTCGCTCGCGTTCTTGCGGAACACCGGCTTATACACGTCGCTCGCAAACGCCGAAGCCGAGGCCAGCAGCTGAGAGTCGCAGGTGCTCATCGCCGCTGCAAGGATGGCCGAGAGCAATATGCCGCTCACCACCGCCGGGAATATCGTGCGCACCATCGTGATGAACACGATCGAGGAATCGGATATCTCGCCCAGGAACATGCGCCCGATCAGGCCCGAGGCCACCGAGAAGATCAGGATGATGAAAGTCCAGCTGATGCCTATCACGCTCGACTTGCGCAGGTCCTTGTTCGAGCGGATGGACATGAACCTTATTATAATGTGCGGCATGCCGAAGTAGCCGAGTCCCCAGCCCAGGCCGGAGATGACGTCGCTCCAGCTCGTGAACACGTTCCAGTAGCCCTCCGGGGTCGGCGCGCTCGTCACCGCCGCCGCGTCGCCGCCGTTCACCAGCGCCAGCGCAAAGATAGGCGCTATCAGCAGCGCCGCCAGCATCAGCAGGCCCTGGAAGAAGTCAGTCCAGCACACCGCGTTGAAGCCGCCCAGGAAGGTGTACGCGATGATGATGAACGCCGCCAGATACATCGCCGTAGTCTCGTTTATGCCTATGACCGTGCTGAACAGCGTGCCGCAGGCCTTGATGCTCGACGCCGCGTATATCGTGTACGCCACCAGGAAGATGACGGCGCAGATTATCTGCAAAAACTTGCTCTTCGACAGGAACCGGTTCGTCAGATACTGCGGTATCGTGATCGAGTCCTTCGCCGCTATCGAGAACTTCCTCAGCCTCGGCGCTTCAAATATCCACGAGAGCGCATAGCCTATCGCAAGACCCACCGCGATCCAGATCTGGCCCATGCCCAGCGCATACACCGACGCCGGCAGGCCCATAAGTACCCACGCGCTCATGTCCGAGGCGCCCGCCGACAGCGCAGAGACCCACGGTCCCATCTGACGCCCGCCCAGGAAGTAGTCCTTCTCGTTGTCGCCCTTGCTCTTGGCGAAGAAATAGATGCCTATCCCCACCATGAACACAAAGTAGATGATAAATACCACAAGCTCTGTCAAGTTCATTCCGTCTACCCCACACATGAAAAAAATTTATACATTCCATCAACTTTACAAATGAATGCTTTTGAATTATAATCTCACTTGGACCAAATGGCAAGCCCCGACCCCCGGTTTTTTGGGGCGCAAAGGGGCTTTTTTCGGATGTTGCATCAAATTTATTGATTTATTTTCATCTATACATGAAAGGATTTCATGCAAAATGCCGGTAAGCAAGTATGAGGCGTTTTTGAAGGCGGCGGAGCTGGGGAGCCTGACGCGGGCGGCGGCGGAGCTGGGGGTGACTCAGTCGGCGGTGTCGCACATGATAGGCTCGCTGGAGGAGGAGCTGGGCTTCTCCTTATTAAAAAGAGGGCGCTCGGGCGCGAGACCGACGGCGGAGGGCGAGCGGGTGCTGCCCGCCATCCGGGGGATGCTGAACTCGAAGGAGCAGCTGGAGCAGACAGCGGCGGCCATCCGGGGTCTGGACTGCGGCACGGTGAGGATAGGCACCTTCACCAGCGTGGCGGTGCACTGGCTGCCGGGGATGATAAAGCGTTTCCAGGCGGTCTACCCCAACGTGGAGCTCAAGCTGATGAACGGCGACTACCACGACGTGGAGCAGTGGCTCTCGGACGGGAGCTGCGACCTCGGCTTCGTGGCGCTGCCGACAAAGCAGCGCGGGCGGGTGACGGCGCTTTTGGAGGACCGGCTGCTGGCCGTCGTACCGCGTGACCACCGCCTCGCCAGCCTCCCGCGCTTCCCCATCAAGGAGGTGGAGCACGAGCCCTTCATCAGCCTGCTCGAGACCAGCGACCACGACGCCCGGCGTGCGCTTGAGGCCGCCGGCGTCAAGCCCAACATACGGTATACGACAAAGGACGACTACGCAATAATCGCGATGGTGGAGCAGGGACTCGGCGTGAGCATAATGCCGGAGCTGCTGCTCTCGGGCAGGAGCGACAACGTCCGGGTCATGGAGCTGACCCCGCCCGCGAGCCGGACCATAGGCCTCTGTCTCCCCGACGCGGACAGGGCCGGACCCGCCACGCTCCGCTTCGCCGACTGCGTCTCCGACTGGGTACGCGAGCACTATTCCCGGTTACAGAACACCATGTCGTGAATTAGCGTATGAAATATTTTGCAATCCAAGCGCGGACAAATGCATTTTTGGGCTTGAAATAAGGTTTTGCATGGCGTATACTGAGTTTGTCTTGAAATTTGCGGAAGTGCAAAATGCAATTTTTTTGTCAAAGGGAGGAACACAAATGAAAAAGAAAATAGCTGCGCTGGTACTGTGCCTGGCACTGGTGCTGGCCCTGTCCGCCTGTGGCGGCGGCAACCTGACCTTCGGCACCGGCGGCGAGACCGGCACGTACTACGCCTTCGGCGGAGTGCTTGCCCAGTACGTCACCAGCAACACGGACACCTCCGTGACCGCCGTCTCGTCCAAGGGCTCTCAGGCCAACGTCGAGGACCTGCACGCGGGCGACATCCAGCTCGGCTTTGTCCAGTCCGACGTCATGAGCTACGCCTACAACGGCGAGAGGCTCTTCGAGGACCCCATCACCGACTTCTCCGTCGTCGCGGCTCTGTACATGGAGCAGGTCCAGATCGTCACCCTTGACCCCGAGATAAAGACCGTCGCCGACCTCGCCGGCAAGACCGTCTCCATCGGCGCCTCCGGCTCCGGCGTGTTCTACAACGCTCTGGACGTGCTCGAGTGCTACGGCCTTGACTACGAGACCGACATCACCGCGGTCATGCAGGACTTCGCGGACAGCACCGAGAGCCTGCAGGACGGCAAGATCGACGCCGCCTTCATAGTCGCCGGCGCTCCGACCACCGCCATCACCTCTCTGGCCGCCACCCAGAGCGTCTACCTGGTCAGCCTTGACGAGGAGCACATCGCCGCTCTGCGCGAGACCAGCCCCTACTACAGCCCCAACACCATCGCTGCCGACGTCTACGGCACCCCCGAGGACTGCACCACCGTCGCCGTCAACGCCATAGTCATCGCGCGTGACGACGTCTCCGAGACCGACATCTACAACTTCGTCTCCGCCATCTTCGAGAACAGCGCCGACCTGGCCCACGCCAAGGCCGAGGAGCTCGACATCAACTTTGCCGCCTCCGTAACCGACGTTCCGTATCATCCTGGCGCTGCGAAGTACTTCGCTGAGAAGGGCATAGACGTCCCCACGAAGTAAGCATAAAGAACCTATAAAGGCTGCGGCGTTCATCCGGGCGCCGCAGCCCGTTGAATATGATACGGATGGAGGGTTTAAATGTCCGATTTCGAAAAGAAAGAACTTGAGCACGAGGAGCACACCTATGACGGAGCCTCCGTCATGGATAACGAGGGCGTTGAGGACGAGGCTGCATCCATGCAGGCCGACCTCGATGCGGTCATGCGCAAGTACGACAGGGAGTCGAACACCCGCATCTGGACTGGCAAGGCCAAGGTCGCGATCGACCTCATAATGGCCGCCTTTTCTGTGTACTGCATCTTATCCACCCTGCTTTCAAAGGCCCAGCTCGAGCAGAGGCTCATGATATTCCTCGGCTTTGTGGTCATCATCGGTTTCCTGACCTACCCCGTGAGCAAGCACCACGTCAGGCCCAACAGCCTGCCCTGGTACGACATCATCATCATGGTCGTCGGCGCCGCCTGCTTCCTGTACTGCGCGGCGGAAAACGAGATGCTGATGAACACCATCACCAGCGGCTCCAATGTCACGCCCTTCTTTGCCGTCGTGGGCATACTGGGCATCTTGACCTATGTGGAGCTCTGCCGCCGCTGCGTGGGCATACCCATCCTCTGCGTGGCGGGCGTGCTCATAATCTACACCTTCGCCAGCGGCGTCAACGTGGGTCGTGCGATATACAACCTCTTTTACGCGACCTCCGGCATCATGTCCACGCCTATCAACGTCTGTGCGAAGTACATAGTTGTGTTTGTCATCTTCGGCGCATTCCTGGAGAGAACGGGAATCGCGGCGTTCTTCATAGACCTGGCCAACTCCCTGGCGGGCGCCTCCTCGGGCGGACCGGCCAAGGTGGCGGTCATCTCCTCGGCGCTCTGCGGCATGGTCTCGGGCTCCTCGGTCGGCAACACGGTCACGACGGGCTCGGTCACCATCCCGATGATGAAAAAGACCGGCTATGCGCCTGAGTTCGCCGGCGCTGTCGAGGCTGCGGCCTCCACCGGCGGCCAGATAATGCCGCCCATCATGGGCGCGGCGGCCTTCCAGATGGCCGAGTACATGGGCGTGCCCTACGGCGAGGTGGCGCTCCGGGCCATTCTGCCCGCGGTGCTGTACTTCCTCGGCATCTTCATCGCCGTCCACCTGGAGGCGAAGAAGCTGGGCCTGAAGGGCATCCCCCGCAGCGAGCTGCCGAAGTTCGGCCGCCTGATGCGCAAGATCTACCTGCTGGCGCCGCTGGTCGTGCTGGTCTGGCTGGTCAGCACCAACACCAAGACGATGCAGACCTCCGCCGCCATCGCCATCCTGGTGACGATAGCGGTCAGCCTCTTCGACAAGACTCACCGCATCACGCCGAAGAAGTTCCTGGACGCTCTGGCGGCCGGTGGACGCGGCGTCATCACGGTCGCCGCCGCCTGCGCCATCGCGGGCATCATCGCGGGCTGCATCACGGTCACGGGCCTGGCCTCCAAGCTCATCGGCGGCATCGTCGCCCTCTCCGGCGGCAACGTGATGATCGGCCTGGTGCTGACGATGATCTGCTGCATCGTGCTCGGCATGGGCGTGCCGACGACGGCGAACTTCTGCATCATGGCCAC
>CAUAHS010000143.1 GCA_958428885.1 uncultured Eubacteriales bacterium | reverse complement strand
CACGACGAAGATGATGGTCGTGAGCACGACGCCGACCGCCGCCTCCGCTATCGCGACGTCCGGAGCCTGGAGCATGATGAACTCCAGCGAGACGAAGGCGCCGCAGGCCGCAAGGCAGATGATGCTCGAGAGCGTGCGCTTTGCCGTGACGGTGAGCACGGCGCAGACGACTATCCCGAGGACTATGAGCGTGTTGAGGACGTAAACGGGTGTTATCATGCCTCCTCAGCCTCCTTTTCAGCGGCCTCGGGCTCGGCGCAGGCGTCCGGCTCCGCAAGGTCGTCCACGGCCAGAGCGCGCTTTGGCCTTATGCCTATCCTGTACGCCGCGCGGGCCATGGTGTGGCCGCCGACGGGGTTCGCCAGCACGGTCAGCACGCCGATGACGACCACCTTTGCCGCGCTGCCCCAGCTGTGCATGACGAAGATGAAGTACAGCAGCGCGCCTATCAGCGTGAGCAGCACGCCGAGGGTGGTGACGTTCGTCGAGCTCTGCATGCGCGAGAAGGTGTCCGGCATGCGCACGACGCCCACAGCGCCCGCAAAGGCGAAAAAGCAGCCGCCGACGATGAAAATGTCGATTATCACTCTGAGCACAATGTTCATAGCGTGCCCTCCAGATACTTGCCGATGAGCACCTGGCTCAAAAAGCCCAGTATGGCCGTCACGATGGCGATGTCGAGATAGATGCCCCTGCCGGAGTACATGGCCACCAGCACCAGGGCCATGTCGGTCATGACGTCCACGCAGTCGCCCGCCGTGACCCGGTCCGGAGCCGTGGGGCCCTTTATGAGCCGCCAGATGACGATGAAGCAGCAGAGAACGTAGAAGATGGCAAA
This sequence comes from uncultured Eubacteriales bacterium, assembly GCA_958428885.1. Lineage (GTDB taxonomy): Bacteria > Bacillota > Clostridia > Oscillospirales > Oscillospiraceae > Scatomorpha. Next base: position 4,527 of record CAUAHS010000143.1, on the reverse strand, counting down.
GTATATGAGCTCTATCATTGCCAGATCCTCCTTACCCATTTTTCCATGCGGCCCTTTATCATCTCGCCCGCCGCCGTGCGCTCGGTCTCCCGGACGTCTATCCAGTGGATGTAGTACCAGGTCTGACCGCCGCTCTCGTCTATGTCCATGGTTATGGTGCCGGGGGTGAGGGTGATGGAGTTGGCGAGCATGGTCTTGCCGTATTCGGTCGGCACGTCCACGGGCACGCGGACGATGCCGGGGTTGATGTTCAGTTTCGGCGAAAGGGAGCGCCGGGCCATGTCCCAGTTGGCCTTTATGAGCTCCCAGGGGAAGATGGCGATGCAGTACCAGATGAGGACGAAAAGCCGCTTGCCGAAGAATCTGCCCGGACCCTCGTGCACGAACCAGCGCGCTGAAAAGAGCGCCACGCCCGCCGAGACCACGGCGCCCACGACAAGCTCCTGCCAGGCGAAAGAGCCCGTCAGCAGTATCCAGAAGAAGTAGCACAGTACGAACGTGGCGAACCACGCGCCGAACGTCGTCTTACGCTTTGCCTCCAAGTTGACACCTCCTGTTTCACTCAACTTCTATCGAATCGATATAGAACTCCCTGCCCTGCGTGAGCCGGAAGCCCCAGCCCCCGCAGCGGGGGCACTCTGCGCCGTGTGCCTCGCCGGAGTAGCCGCAGTCCGGGCACTCGATGGCGGCGGGGATGACCCGGGTCTCGAGCCTCGCCCCCTCGGCCACGCTGCCCTGCGCCGCCGCGGGAAAGAACTCGAACATGCACTCGGGCACCATGCCGCTGACCGCCCCGACGGCGAGGGTTATGCCCCGCACCCGGCGAAAGCCGCGCTCGGCAGCCTCCCTCTCGCAGAGGGCCACGACGCTCTGCATGACCGCAAGCTCGTGCATATCAGCGGTCCAGGCAGCTAAAGCAGGGGTCTATGCTCGCGATGATGAGTCCCGCGTCGGCCACCGTGTTGCCCCGGAGCATGTGCGGCACCGTGGGCGTGTTCTTGTAGCTCGGCACGTGGATGCTCACGCGCTGGTTCATCTGCCCGCCGTTGCCCGCCACCTTGTGCGAGAGCTGACCGCGCGGGGCCTCGTGTCTCGCCACGAACTCCCCGGCCTGTATCTTCGGTATCTTGTTGCCGAGGTTTATCGGGCCTGCCGGCAGGTTCTCCAGCGCCTGACGGAGTATCTTCACGCTCTCGTAGCACTCGAGCAGTCTCACCACCACGCGCGCGAACACGTCGCAGCTGTCGCAGGTCGGCACGTCGAACTCGAAGTCGTCATAGGACGAGTACGGGGCGTCGCGGCGGACGTCTATCTTCACGCCCGAGGCTCTGGCGTGCGGACCGACGGCGCCCATGCGGATGGCGTCCTCGGTTGACATAACTCCGACGCCCTTGGTGCGCATGGCGATGGTCTTGTCGTTCAGGCTGATGTCCACTATCCTGTCCACGATGGGGCCGACCTTGTCGAGCTTGGCGAGCATGTCGCGCCGGAGCTCGTCGGAGATGTCGCGCCTTGCGCCGCCGATGGTGACCATGCCGTAGTTCACGCGGTTGCCGGTGAAGGTCTCGAGCATATCCATGATGAGCTCGCGCACGTCCCAGGTGTGCATGAACATGCTGTCGTGGCCGATGATGTGGAAGGCGATGCCCGCCCAGAGCAGGTGCGAGTGCAGCCGCTCCAGCTCCGCCGTGATGACGCGGATATACTGGCCTCTCTTCGGCACCTCCACGCCGTTTATGCCCTCCACGGCCATGGCGTAGGTGAAGGCGTGCGAGTGCGAGCAGATGCCGCAGACGCGCTCCACCAGCACCAGCGTCTGGATGGCGTTGCGCTCCGTGGCCAGCTTCTCTATGCCGCGGTGGTTGTAGCCGACGAACACCTCGGCGTCCTTTATGACCTCGCCCTCGGTGTAGAGCTTGGCGTGTATCGGCTCCTCAAGCGCGGGATGGTACGGGCCTATCGGTACGATGTAGCTCATGCGTCCTCACTCCCCTTCTCCATTTGCTCCACGCGCTTCTCCCGGAGCTCCGAGAGCGGCGTGACCAGGATGTGGCCCTTGCCCTGGGTCTCGAGCATATCCTCCGGCAGAAACAGCCGTTTGGACGTGTCGAGCCCCTCAAATTCCAGGCCCATCAACTCATGCAGCTCGCATTCCGGCCAGCGCGCGGCCTCGTCATAGATGTCCGAGATCGAAGGCAGCGTCGTCTCGCCGAGGACGTAGTAGCTCTCCACCGCCGGGTCCACCGCGTAGTCGTAGCTCACGCGGACCTGCCCGTCCGGCTCCACCTGGCCATGTATCATCACAAGCCACCTGCCCTCGTGCCGCATCCGCAGTGCGGTGGGGACGATGTCCTCCTTCGTGATCTGGGTCATCCTGTATTCCTGCATTCTCTCCACCTCTTTGTTCTCAAAATTGTCATATATTTGACACATTGCGGACTAACATATGCGCGGGAGCTGTGCGCCGGAAAGTTTCTGCAATATCCGGCCGCCCCCCGCGCGGGTGCGGAGCACCACTTTTCCCGGCCGCTCCGCCGTCACCCGGCCTATTATCGCGGCGTTTTCGCCCTCCGGGCGGCTGCGGAGCGTCTCCAGCGCCAGCTCGGCGTCCTCAGGGGCGACGACGGCGAGCATCTTGCCCTCGTTGGCGCAGTAGAGCGGGTCCAGCCCCAGGAGCGCACAGGCCGCCGCCACGTCCCGCCGGACGGGTATCGCCGCCTCGTCGAGCTCTATGCCGAGAGCGGCGCTCTCCGCAAACTCGCAGAGCGTCGTCGCCGCCCCGCCGCGGGTCGGGTCACGCAGAACACGCACAGCCGCTCCGCTCCCCAGCAGCGCCGAGGCGAGCCCGTTCAAGGCCGCACAGTCGGACCTCAGCTCCCCTTCGAGCAGGCCGTCCCGCGCGAGCATGACCGCCGCCCCGTGGTCGCCCGCCGTGCCCGAGATGAGCACCGCGTCGCCGGGGCGCATCTTGTCCGGTCCGAGACCGGGGTGCTTCACGAGGCCGATGCCGGATGTCGTTATGTAAACTCCGTCTCCCCTCCCGCGCTCGACGACCTTGGTGTCGCCGGTGACTACGGCGACGCCCGCGCTCTCCGCCGCGGCTTTTATGGAGGCGACGATGCGGCGCAGGTCGGCGGTGGGCAGGCCCTCCTCTATGATGAGGGCGAGGCTGAGGTATTTCGGCTCTGCACCGCACATGGCAAGGTCGTTCACCGTGCCGCAGACGCTGAGCTTGCCTATGTCCCCGCCCGGGAAGAAGAGCGGGCTGACGACAAAGCTGTCCGTCGAAAAGGCGAGGGTGCCGTCCAATATCGCGCCGTCGCCGAGGGCGTTGAGCGCGCTGTTGCCGAGCGCGGGGAGGATTATTTCGTCTATGAGGGCGGCCGTCTTTTTGCCGCCGCTGCCGTAGTCGAGGGTTATTATATCGTCCATATCAGCACTCCCGATATTTGTACGCCGCGGCACAGGCGCCCTCCGAGGACACCATGCAGGGTCCGACGGGGTCCTCCGGCGTGCACACTTTTCCGAAGAGCGGACAGCCCTCCGGGGGCATCCGGCCCGTTATGACCTCGCCGCAGCGGCAGGCCGTGGGCGTCTCCGCCACGCCCGCCTCTATGCCGAGCTTGCGCGCGGCGTCGTAGTCCGAGAGCTCCGGCGCAAAGGCAAGGCCGCTCGCCTCTATCTCGCCCAAGCCGCGCCATGAGGCCCGGACGGGCACGAACGCCCGGCGGAGCATCTCCTGCGCCAGGGCGTTGCCGCCGGGGCTAACCGCGCGGGAGTATTCGTTCACGAGTCCCGGTCTTCCGTCCGCGAGCATGCGCAGCAGCTCGTAGACCGAGAGCAGTATGTCCTCCGGCTCAAAGCCCGCTACGACGGCGGGCAGGCCGTATTCCCCGGGCAGAAAGCTAAAGTGCTCCGCACCGGTGATGACCGCGACGTGGCCCGGACAGAGGAAACCCTGCACGTCGAAGCCCTCCGAGCCTATGAGCGCCCTGAGCGCCGGTTCGACCAGGCGCAGCATGGAGAACACGGAGTAGTTTTTGACGCCCTGCTCCCTTGCAGCGAGGGCGCTTGCCGCCGTGCCGGGGGCGGTGGTCTCGAAACCGACGCCGAGGAACACCACCTCGCGCTCCGGGTGCTTTTTCGCCAGCTCCACGGCGTCCATGGGCGAGTACACCAGCTCCACGGAGCCGCCCCTCGCCCGCCGGTGGGCCAGGTCGTCGCCCCGCCGGGAGCCGGGGACACGCAGCATGTCGCCGTAGCTCGCCACGGTGACCCCCGGGCGCATCGAGAGCTCGAGAGCCGCGTCCATCAGCTCCGGCGGCGTCACGCAGACCGGACAGCCGGGTCCTGAGACCAGCTCCACGCCCTCCGGCAGCAGCCGCTTGAGCCCCGCGCGGGCTATCGCCATCGTGTGTGTGCCGCAGACCTCCATGAGCCGAACGCGCTGAGGCGGGAGGGCGTTTATCCTCTCTAGTATCTCAGCGGAGCGCATTTTCGACCTCCGCCCACTCCGCAATGTCCTCG
>CAUAHS010000142.1 GCA_958428885.1 uncultured Eubacteriales bacterium | reverse complement strand
TAGAGTCGCCTACTATGCAGATTGGATTTGCCATGTCGAATACCTCGCTTTCCTCAGCTTCCATGTCCGCATTATATGACTTCCAGCGCGCTTTGTCAACACGAAAGAAACTATAAGAACAAAAGAATTTTTAGTTACTGCATTCCATCGTATAGGAGAAGGTGCTGCCCTCGCCGGGCGTGCTCACGACGTTGAGCTTTCCGCCGTGGGCGTCGGCGATCTGCTTGACCATGGCGAGACCCAGGCCGGAGCCGCGGTCGACGCCGCGGGAGCTGTCGGCCTGCCAGAAGCGCTCCCAGATGTGGGGCAGGTCCTTCTTGTCGATGCCTATGCCGGTGTCGGAGACGGAGAGAGTGAGCATCCCGTCCGCCGCGTGGAGGCTGACGCGGACCTTGCCGCCCTCGGCGGTGTATTTGAAGGCGTTTTCCACGAGGTTCTGCACCAGCCGGGCCATGAGGCCGACGTCCATGTTGGCATAGACGCCCTGCTCGATGTCCTTCTCGAGCTGTATGTCCCGCCCGGAGGCCACGGCTGCCTCGTCGCAGACGACCTCGACCAGCTCGGAGTAGTCCGCGCGCTCGAGGGAGATCTTGTGCGTGCCCTGGTCCATGCGGGTGATGTTGAGCAGCTGGTTTACGAGGGTGGACATCTTGCGTGACTGCCTCTCCACGACCTCCATGGACTCCTGATAGTCCTCGACGGTCTTGGCGTTCTGCCGGGCGTATTCGCACTCGGCGATGATGACGGCGATGGGCGTGCGCAGCTCGTGCGAGGCGTCGGAGGCGAAGCGCTTTTCGGCGTCGAAGGAGTGCTCCAGCCGGTCGAACATCCGGTCGAAGGTGGCGGCGAGGCGGTGAATCTCGTCACGCCCGCGCTTGAGACCGATGCGGGCGGTGAGGTCGGAGCCGTCGGAGATGGCGTCCACGGTGTCGGTTATCTGCCGCACGGGCAGGAAGGCACGGCGTGCGATGAGCCAGCCGACGACCGCCGTCAGCAGCACCAGCACAGGGAAGAGCACCAGCGAGAGGATGACTATGATCCTCACGGCGGAGAAGGAGTTGTCCGTGGAGGTGATGCCCCGCAGCCAGACGTTGCCGCCGGGGTTCTGGACGTAGAGGTCGTAGACGAGGTAGTTCTCGCCGTCGATGATCACGTCGCGGGTCTGGCCGTTGAGGAACTCGTCGTCGCCGTCGAAGTGGCGCAGCCCGGCGCCGCCGATGAGCTGCTGGGCGTCGTCGTAGACCAGGATGTAGACGTTGTGGCGGTAGAGGCTCAGCTCGTCGAGGTCGAGAAAGCCGTCCTTGTACTCCACGTCGTCGATGTTGTCGTGCACGACGTCGAGCAGCGTGGTCTCGGCGTTGTTGGTGAGCACCCTCTGGCCGACGATGAGCATGAAGACGAGCACGAGGGCGACTACCAGCACCATCATGAGCGTAAAGTATATTGTTACCCGGGTCTTGATGGTTATGAATCTCATGCCTCGTCCCTCAGCACCCAGCCCACGCCGCGGACGGTGTGGATGAGCTTTTTCTCAAAGTCGGCGTCGAGCTTGCGGCGCAGGTAGCTCATGTAGACGTCCACGACGTTGGTGCCGCCCTCCCAGTCGTAGCTCCAGACGTTGTTCTCTATGGCCTCGCGGGAGAGGACGGAGCCCTTGTTGCGGATCATGAACTCCAGCACGGCAAACTCCTTGGCGGAGAGGTCGATGTTCTTGCCCGCGCGGGTGACGCGGTGGGAGGCGGTGTCCAGCGAGAGGTCGCCGCAGGTGAAGACGTTGGTGGCGCTGCCGGTGGATTTGCGGGTCATGGCGCGTATTCGAGCCAGCAGCTCGTCAAAGGAGAAGGGCTTGACGAGATAGTCGTTGGCGCCGAGGTCCAGACCCTCGACCCTGTCGCCCACGGCGTCGCGCGCGGTGAGGAAGAGCACGGGCGTGGCGTCGCCCCGCTCGCGGAGTTTCCGAACCGCCGTGAAACCGTCCATGCGCGGCATCATGACGTCGAAGATTGCGGCGTCGTAGGAGGTGCTCTCGAGGTAATCGAGCGCCTCACGCCCGTCGTAGCAGGCGTCCGTGGAGTAGCCCCCGGCGGCCAGCCGTTTGCAGATTATCCGGTTCAGGTCCCTTTCGTCCTCGACGACAAGTATGCGCATGAGCGGTCACATCCCTTAGAGCGTATTTTATACCCATATTTTTTCACGGACACATTAAAGACATATTAAATAATACCGCACAAAAAATCTTTTGAAAAGCCTGCAGTCTTAATTCTGCGTTAATCGAAGCGTGCGAAAATAAAGGTGCAGTCAAACATGACAAGGAGGAAACAAAGTGAAGAAAACCATAATATGGATAATAGTTGCAATTGTCCTCGTCGCCGCCATAGCCCTGGGCCTGGTCTGGTACTTTGTGTGGAACGACAGCGCGTATATAGGCCGTGACGCGGCGGCTGCGGCCGCCCTTGCCGACGCAGGCTTCACCCAGCAGGAGGTCACGCGCCTTGACACCGACTTCGAGCGGGACGATGGCTTCGTGTACTACGACGTGAAGTTCATAAACGGCACGATGGAATATGAGTACAAGATAGACGCCTCCACCGGCGCGGTCCTCCACTCCGAGATGGAGCCCGTGTTCGACTGAAATACCTGATCCCCGGCCATTTGGCCGGGGATTTTTTGCCCTCGCTTGTAAAAAGTGTGGATTGCTGTATAATGAAATCTACCAAACCTGGGAGGGGGAAGCCGATGGACGCCGAAAACCGCAGCCGTGAGCTCCGGCGGGAGCTGGAGAGCCGCTTCTTCCGCGGCAATCTGCCCGCGCTCATCGTCTCCGTCGTCTGCATGCTTCTGCTCACGGGCGTGAACCTTGTCACGGCCTGGCTTATGCAGAACATCGTCGACGTCGTCGCCTCCGGCGGAGCCGGCATAGGGAAAATAACGCTCACCTTCGCCGTGGCCTTTGTCGTGTTCATCGCCGCCTATGACGTGCAGCGCTACACCTGCGCCGCCTTTGTCCGCCGTGCCGCCGTGCAGTACAAGAACTTCGCCTTCTCCGGCATACTCGAGCGCAGCGTCGGCTTCGTCTCTAAGGAGAACAGCGCAAAGTTCATCTCCATTCTCACAAACGACGTCGTCTCCATCGAGACGAACTACCTCTCCAAGCTCTTCACCCTGGTCATGGAGCTCGCGGGCTTTGTCGGGGCGCTGGTTATGATGCTCTGGTACAGTCCAATTCTGACCGCTGCAGCGGTCGTGCTCGCGCTGCTGCCCGTGGCCGCCTCGCTCATCTGCGGCGGCAAACTCGCCAGGTGCGAAAAGGAGGTCTCCGAGCGCAACGAGAGCTATGTCGAGGCCGTGAAGGAGAGCTTTGCCGGCTTCTCCGTCATCAAGAGCTTCAAGGCCGAGGCGAGCGTGAAGCGGATGTTCGAGGAAGTCTCCGGCTCGCTCGAGGACGCCAAGTACGCCCGGCGCAAGACGGACGACCTCGTGTACATGCTTGCCGGAGGAGCAGGCTTTCTGGCCCAGGTCGGCGTGTTTATAGCTGCGGCGCTGCTCGCCTCTCACGGCTATTCCATAAGCGCGGGCGTCGCCGTGGCGTTTTTGCAGCTCATGACCTTCCTCACCTCGCCCATCTCCACCGTGCCGCCCATCCTTGCAAACCGCAAGGCCTCCGTCGAGCTCATGGACAAGCTCGCCTCGCTCATGACCGAGCCTGGCGAGGACGGGGGACATGACGTCCCGGCGGAGCTCCTGGAGGGCATCACAATTGAAGACCTCAGTTTTGCCTACACCGAGGGCGAACCGGTGCTCCGGAATGTGGACCTGAACATACCGGCAGGCGGCAGTCTCGCCATCGTCGGCCCCTCCGGAAGCGGCAAGTCCACGCTGCTGCAGCTGCTGCTCGGCCATCACCACGGCTACGAGGGCAGTATACGCCTGGACGGAACGGAGCTGCGGGACATCTCCGCCGCCTCGCTCTACGAGCTGCTCTCCGTCATACAGCAGGAGGTTTTTATCTTCAACAGCTCCATAGAGCAGAACGTCACCATGTTCGGCAGCTTTCCGCCCGAACGTGTGGAGGCCGCCCTCCGGGGTGCGGGACTCTCCAAGCTCATTGCCGAGCGCGGACTGGACTTCGTCTGCGGCGAGAACGGCGCCAACCTCTCGGGCGGAGAGAGGCAGCGCGTCTCCATTGCCCGCAGCCTCCTGCGCAGGACGCCCGTGCTGCTGGTGGACGAGGCCACGGCGGCGCTGGACCGGCCCACCGCCACGGAGGTCATGGGCGCCGTGCTAGACATCCCCGACACGGCAAAGATCGTCGTCACGCACGACTTGAACGAGGCCGTACTCCGCCGCTTTGACGCCGTGGCCGTACTCATCGGCGGCAGACTCCGCGAGCTCGGCAGCTTTGACGAGCTGGTCGCAAGCCGCGGCTTCCTCCACTCCATGCTCACCCTCTCCGCAGCCGAGGAGAGTTGACGAACAAGCCGGTCGAGGCCCAGAAACAATGATAAAAAGCGCGCCCCAAACACTGGAGCGCGCCTTTTTCAGCTCTGTTCCGCGACATATATGCTCATGCGCTCCTGGATGAGTTTTGCCGCCTGCCCGGCGCTCTGGGCGCCGGAGAGGAAGGCGTTGGCCTCGTCCATGATGATGGCGAGAGCCCGGCCGTCGTAGAGGCTCAGACTGTCCGCGCTCTCGATGAAGGCGCGGTATTTCTCCGCCTCCTCCTCGCTGTGGAGCTGCGTGCTCTCCTCGCCTATGCACGAGGCCAGCGCCGCTTCAAAGGCCGGGCGGTACAGCGGCAGACCCATGCGCGGCAGCGTAGGGTCGCCGCTGTTGAGCAGCATGTCGCGCACAAAGTCCCAGCACGCCTCCTTGTGTTCTGAGTTCACGCAGATGCCGAGGGCGAAGTCCAGCTCCACGAAGAGGCCGTCCTCACCGTCCGTGGAGGGGCAGCCGAAGTAGGTGACCTCCTTGCCCGTATAGTAGTTATCAAAGTTCGGGCCGTTTGCGAGGTCGGTGTCGCTGAAGGATGTGAAGCTAACCATCAGCTGACCTCGCCCCATGCGGCTCCAGGCGGTTTCAAAGCTATCAAGGGATTCGTGCTCCGCCGTCCGGTCCTCCTTCACCCGTGCCGCCGCTTCCAGAAGGGCGATGAACTCGGGATTATCGAAGTCGCACGTGCCGCTTTCCCAGTCTATGGCCGTCCGCATATAGCGCCGGCTGAGCATCTCGACGAAATAGGCGGGGTCCATGTGATAGCACATGTCCTGCCAGGGCTCCAGAGAGGCCTCCATGTCGAGGTAGTCCTGTATCGTCCAGCCCCTGGCGTCGCCGAACACCTCTCGGAGGCCCTTCATGCCTTTGCAGCTGAAGCCG
>CAUAHS010000141.1 GCA_958428885.1 uncultured Eubacteriales bacterium | reverse complement strand
CGGCGCAGGCTGCAAGCAGCATCAGGGCGGCGGCGAGTGCCGGGATGAGCTGTTTTCTCATGTCGTCTCCTCCTTTTTTTGAAGCTTTCTCTTTTAAGACGCACAGTTTGGCGGCAAGTTTCACCATTTATAATTACATGGTAAGCCGCTCCATTCCCCGCGTCAAGTTTTTCCTCCCGCGTATTACACATAACGCTGGGTGTATATTGAAAATTGTCAAAAGCGTGTTATAATAATAAAACTGCAAAATAACCTTATATATTATTTCTCGGGAGGAATACAAGATATATGTCCAAGAAGCAATTCAAGGCCGAGAGCAAACGCCTGCTCGACCTCATGATCAATTCCATTTACACGCACAAGGAGATCTTCCTGCGCGAGATAATCTCCAACGCCTCGGACGCCATAGACAAGCTCTGCTACCTGTCCCTGACGGACGACAAGGTCGGCATGAACCGCGATGATTTCCGCATACTCGTCTCCATGGACGAGAACGCCCGCACCATCACCGTCTCCGACAACGGCATCGGCATGACCAAGGAGGAGCTTGAAGCGAACCTCGGCGTCATCGCCAAGAGCGGCTCCATGGCCTTCAAGGGCGGCCTCGACGGCACAACCAAGGAGGGCGCGGACGTCGACATCATCGGCCAGTTCGGCGTCGGCTTCTACTCCGCCTTCATGGTCTCCGACAAGGTCACGGTCATCACCCGCGCCTACGGCTCCGACCAGGCCTACAAGTGGGAGTCCGAGGGCGCCGACGGCTACACCATCACCGAGTGTGAGAAGGACGGCGTCGGCACCGACGTCATCATGCACATCAAGCCCGATGACGACAACGAGCGCTACTCCGAATATCTCCAGCTCTGGAAGCTCATGCGCCTCATCAAGAAGTACTCCGACTACATCCGCTGGCCCATCCAGATGGACGTGACCAAGCCCGAGTACAAGGAGACCGGCGAGAAGAACGAGGACGGCAGCCCGAAGTTCGAGACCGTGAACAAAACCGAGCGCGAAACCGTCAACAGTATGGTGCCCATCTGGCAGCGCTCCAAGTCCGAGGTCTCCGATGAGGACTGCATCAACTTCTACAAGGAGAAGTACCACGACACCACCGACCCCGCCGCCGTCATCCGCGTCAACGCCGAGGGCCAGGTCAGCTACAAGGCGCTGCTGTTCATTCCGGGCCGCCAGCTGCTCGACTTCATGAGCTCCGACTACGAGCCGGGCCTGCAGCTCTACAGCTCGGGCGTCATGATAATGGAAAAGTGCCCCGACCTGCTGGCCGAGAGCTTCTACTTTGTGCGCGGCATCGTGGACTCCCCCGATCTCTCGCTGAACATTTCCAGGGAAATGCTCCAGCACGACAGGCAGCTGCGCATAATCGCCCAGAACCTCAACAAGCGCATCAAGAACGAGCTGCTCAAGATGCTCGAAAACGACCGGCCGAAGTACGAGCAGTTCTACAAAAACTACGGCCGCCAGCTCCGCTACGGCGCCGTGGCCAATTACGGCCAGAACATAGAGTCTTTGCGCGACCTGCTCATATACAACGTGGACGAGGACAAGACCGCGACGCTCAAGGAGTACACGGACCGCATGCCCGCCGAGCAGAAGTTCATATACTACGCCGTGGGCGAGAACGTGCACAAGATACTGCGCCTGCCCCAGGCGGAGCTGGTGCGCTCCAAGGGCTTTGAGATACTCTGCATGACCGAGGAGGTCGACGAGTACATCGTCGAGCAGCTGGGCCAGCACGCGGACAAGAAGTTCTGCAACATCGTCACCGGCGACCTCGGCCTCGAGACCGAGGAGGAGAAGGCCGACATGGAAAAGCGCGAGGCCGACGTGAAAAACGTCCTCGACTTCGTGAAGGAGACGCTGGGCGACAAGGTCGCCGTAGTGCGCCTGAGCCGCAAGCTGGTCTCCGCGCCCGTGTGCCTCACCACCGAGGGCAGCATAACGCTCGAGATGGAGCGCTATTTCAAGCGCATGCCGGACACCGGCATGGAGCCGCCCAAGGCCAAGCGCGTGCTTGAGCTCAACGCCGACCACCCCGCCTTCAAGGCCCTTGAGGCCGCCGTCGCAAGCGACCCCGAGAAGGCCAAAAAGCTCGTGAATATCCTGCACTCCCAGGCCCTGCTCATCGCGGGCGAGGAGCTCGAGGACCCCTCCGCTTACGCCGAGGACGTCTGCTCGCTCTTTTGATTGCAAAAACTCTGCGAGGCTTATATAATCTTCTAACGCACCAGGAGGTCCCACAATGGAAAGGACGCTCGGCATTTACATCCACATACCCTTCTGCGCCTCCAAGTGCGGCTACTGCGATTTCTACTCGCTCGCCGGCTGCGACAGGCTCATGCCCAAGTATCAGGACGCGCTGGTCGAACACATACGGGAAAGTTACGGCGCCATAAAAAGCTACTACATCGACACCGTGTATTTCGGCGGCGGCACACCCAGCTATTACGGCGCGGACAGGCTCATCGAGATCTGGGACGAGCTGAGAGGCTCCGGCCGGGTCCTCAAGAGCAGCGAGGTCACAGTCGAGGTCAACCCGGACAGCGCCTCCTTCAAGGAGCTTGAAAAGCTCCGCAAGGCGGGCTTCAACCGCATCTCGCTGGGCGTGCAGTCCGCGAACAACGACATTTTGAAGCTCATAGGCCGCCGGCACAACTGGAAGCAGGTCGAGATGGCCGTCCATGCCGCGCGCGAGGCGGGCTTTGACAATCTCAGCCTCGACCTCATCTACGGTCTGCCCAGCCAGACCAAGTCCGACTGGGCCGACACGCTCATGCGCGCCATAGAGCTCCGGCCCGAGCACCTCTCCTGCTACGGCCTGACCCTCGAGGAGGGCACGCCCATGTACAAGTACCACGGCTCGCCCTTCCTCCCCTCGGACGACGAGCAGGCCGACATGTACCTCTACGCCTGTGACATGCTCGAGCACTACGGCTACGGGCAGTACGAGATCTCGAACTTCGCCATCAAGGACTTCGAGAGCCGCCACAACATGCGCTACTGGACGCTGGGCGAGTACCTCGGCTTCGGTGCTGGGGCGCACTCCTGCATGGGCGGGGCTAGATTCTCCTATGTCAAGGACGCGGACCGCTACATCATCGGCGTCATGCGCGATCTCAACATCGTGGACGAGTACGAGCGCATCACCCCCGTGGAGCGCGCCTCCGAGTACGTCATGCTCGGCATGAGGACGGCGCACGGCATAGACGGCGAGGAGTACACGAGGCTCTACCGCTCCGACTTCACCCCGCTGCAGCGGACGCTGGAGGAGTTTGAGAAAAAGGGCTGGGCCTGCAAGAACGGCGAGGGCCGCTGGCGCTTCACCAGCTCCGGCTTCCTGCTCTCGAACCTGCTCATCGGCGCGCTGCTCGAGGCGCAGTCCGGCAGCCGCGTGGCCGTCAACCCCTGGATGAAGGAGGCCTTCGACGCTGAGGAAAAGACGGAGCTTCCGCCCGGCGACGAGGAGCTTTTCCGGGACATGTACATGAAAGGCCACAGGCGGGAACAATAAGCATACGCCGCCGTCATATGCGCGTGGGACAAAATTTTACGATATGAAGCCGAGGATAAAATGAAAAGAGAAAATCAGAGCAAGCACCTGGCCCCCAAAAAGCGGCGCGCCAGGAACACAGCAAAGTATGTGACCATCATCTGCGTCGTGGTCGTCGCCCTGCTGATGGCGGGCGCGGCCGGCTTCGGCATATACGTATCCGGCTCGGACACCATATACCCCAAGGTCAGCGTAAACGGCGTGGACGTTGGTGGAATGACCGCCGCCGAGGCCGCGGACGCGCTCACGGCCGCCGGCTGGGGCGAGGGCGACAAGACCGTCACGGTCGATCTCCCGCTGGAGCACACGCTCAGCGTCTCCGCCGCCGATGTCGGGGCCGAGGTCTCCGCGAAGGAGGCCGCCGACGAGGCCTTCAACTACTGCCACGGCGGCAACATCCTGACGAACACCATGGCCTACGTCCGCTGCCTCTTCTCCGGGGCCGAGGTCGAGGTCAAGGCCAGCGTTGACGAGGCCGCGCTGAGCGAGCTCGTGCGCAGCGAAGTCACCAAGGTCAAGTCCCGGCTCATGACCTCCGGCGTCGAGATAAACGGCGACACCCTCGAGGTCGTCAAGGGCGCGAGCGCTGTGGAGATAGACGAGACCGAACTCATCAGCCTCGTCAAAACCGCGCTCGAGGACATGAAGTACGGCCCGATAGAGTACGAGGTCGAGGTCGACGCCTCCGTTGAGCTCGACATCGACGAGCTCTACAACTCCGTCTGCTGCGAGGCCTCCGACGCCTATTACGACAAGGATAAGAAGGAAGTCGTCCCCTCCGTCACCGGCGTGGACTTCGACAAGGCCGAGGCCCAGAAGCTCTGGGACGCTGCCGAGCTTGGCGACACGGTCAAGATCCCGCTCACGCTGACGGAGCCCGAGATGACTACCGAGTATGTGGAGTCGCGGCTCTTTGCCGACGACCTTGGCGAGACTGTTACCACTTCCCTCTCCGGCAGCACGCAGAACCGTATCACCAACGTTAAGCTTGCGGCGGAGGCCATCAACGGCATCGTCCTCGCCCCGGGCGAGCAGTTCTCCTATAACGACGCCCTTGGCGAGCGCACGACCGAGCGCGGCTACAAGGCCGCCGGCGCGTACTCCGGCGGTCAGGTGGTCCAGGAGGTGGGCGGCGGCATCTGCCAGGTGAGCTCCACGCTCTACTACGCGGCGCTGCTTGCGAACCTCCAGATAGACACCCGCACCTGCCACTACTTCCCTGTCGGCTATCTGCCTGCGGGCCTGGACGCCACGGTCAGCTGGGGCGGTCCCGAGTTCAAGTTCACCAACAACCGCAACTGGCCCATCAAAATACTGGCCTCGGTGGACAGCTCGAACAACACCGTTTCCGTCCACATTGTAGGCACCGACGAGGACGGCAGCTATGTCCAGATGACCTACACCACCTGGCTGGTCTACAACAACAGCGAGTACCCCGAGACCGCCACCGGCTACAAGGCGGCGACCTATAGGAACGTGTACGACAAGAACGGCACGCTGCTCTCCAAGGATATAGAGGCTTACAGCGAGTACCACTACCACGAGGAGGACATCGTGTACCCGACGCCCACCCCGAGCCCCACTCCGGAGCCGACACCGACCGAGCCCGTCACACCCACCGACCCCGTCGATCCCGGCCTGCCCACGGACCCCTCCGTCCCCAGTGACGACCCGGGTTATTACTTCGCCACCTGAACCAAACGCCGCCCCCGGCCGGGGGCGGCGTTTTTCTGCGCAAAGCGCGTTTGAAAGTTTCGTCCACCTTTTCAAAGGTGGTGGAGTCCAGAGGCAAAGCCTCTGGTCGCGCTCCGCAGAGCGCGAAACCCTCT
>CAUAHS010000140.1 GCA_958428885.1 uncultured Eubacteriales bacterium | reverse complement strand
GTCGCGGTAGTGCCGCATCAGGCGCTCGCACTCTGCTAGGTCCGGCTCGTGCAGGCCCTCCTTCTTGTCCCGCGTGAAGCAGACAGGGCAGCCCATGTTGCAGCGGTTCGTCGTCATGAGCGCGGCGGAGGCGGGTTTCTGGCAGGCGCAGTCGGTGAAGGAGGCTCCGCAGAGCGCGCGCTCCACCTCCGCCTCCGTCCTGGGCAGGGCGGAGATGTCCACGCCTCCGAAGTCCAGCCAGCGCAGATACGGCTTTTCCGCCTCGGCCCAGATGAGCGTGCTGAACCGCCCGTGCTCCGGGCAGGTCTTGTCCATGTATATCCCGTCCGAGTGCTCGCACACGTCCGCATAAATGGTCTTGAGGCAGATGGGGCAAACGCTCTTCGTCTTGTAGATCAGTTTAGTCTCCATATCATTTCTTCTCAAAAATCATCTGGCAGTACGTCAGACGCGTGTGAGCGAAGAAGTCCGACACATAGCCGTCCCGGCCGAAGGCGGAGACGACGTATCTGCCCACTTCGGCCGCCGGAACGCCGTATGCCCGGCTGAGACTCATGGCCACGCCGATGTACTCGCCGTATTCCTCTTTTTCGTATATGCACACGAGACCGGCGGCCTCGAACAGCTCCCTGTAACGGTCCATGCTCTGCACCCCGTCCAGACAGGGCACGCCCGGTCCGTCCCCGGCTGCGGCGGAGCCTCCGGAGACGGCGAAGTCGTTGAGCAGGACCCTTCCGCCGCAGGCGAGCACTCGGGCATATTCCGCGGCGGCTCGTTCCTTGCCTGAAATGACGGAAAAGGCCGCCTCGCTCACTATGCCGTCGAATTCGCCGTCCGAAAAGGGCAGCTCCCTCGCGTCGGCGCAGACGAGCCGGCAGCCGCTTACGCGTGTACGAGCCTTTTCAATCGCCGCAGCGTCTATGTCCGCGGCGGTGAGCCGGGCAAAACCCGCTTCCGCCAGATGCAGCGTGCCCTCGCCCGTCGCACAGCCGATCTCCAGCAGGCACGACGAGGGCCCGAACCCAGCCAGGCCCAGCCCCTTGTCCAGCAGGCGAAACCGGTTCCTGCGGCTCACGAAGGCGTCACGCAGTGACATTGTATCCATTTTATACCTCATATTCAAGAGTCTCCTGAGTGTTGGTCAGGAGACTCTTTACGCCGTTTGGTTATTGCATTATCCCTTGTCGAAGGACAGGCCGACGGCCCTCTTGCAGACCTCGAGGATGATCTCGGTCACGGTCGGGTGCGGGTGGATGGAATTGTACACCTGCTCAAGCGTGAGCTTGTTCTCGACGGCGACGGTAATCTCGGCGATGAGGTCGCAGGCCTCGTGGCCGAAGATCTGTGCGCCGATTATCGTGTGGTCGTCCTCGCGGGCGACGACCTTGATGACGCCCTCGGTCTTGCCGATGGCCATCGCCTTCTCGTTGGAGGAGAAGGGCAGGGAGCCGCTTATCGTCCTGATGCCCCTGGCTTCGGCGTCGGCTACGGTGAAGCCGACCCAGGAGATCTCGGGCTCCAGGAAGGTGGTCACGGGGATGTGGTCGTAGTTGATGTAGTAGTCGTTGCCGGCTATCGTCTCGGCAATGACGAGGCCCTGACGCTGAGCCTTGTCGGAGAGCTGGGTGCCGGTGGTGATGTCGCCCGCGGCGAAGATGTTCGGCACGCTGGTGCGCATGTGCTCGTCCGTGACGATCTGGCCGTTCTTTTCCATCTTGACGCCGACTTCCTCAAGGCCCATGCCGCGGGTGTTCAGCGTCCTGCCGATGGCGACCAGCACCTCGTCGGAGATGAGCTCCTCGCCGTTGGCGAGGGTGCTCTTCACGGTGCCGTCGTCGAGCTTTTCGACGCTTGCGATGCCGGAGCCGGTCTTGACCTTGATCCCGCGCTTTTCAAGCGACTTGCGTACGGCGTCCGTGATCTCGGGCTCGTGCAGAGCCGGGACCAGGTTCGGCATCATCTCGACGATGGTGACATCCACGCCGTAGATGTTGTAGATATGGCCGTACTCCAGGCCGATGGCGCCGGAGCCGATGATGACTATGCTCTTCGGCATCGGGCGGGAGAAGTCCATGATCTCGTTGGAGGTGATGACCTTCTCGTGGTCGATGTTGAAGGCCGCTATCTCGGCGGGCTCGGAGCCGACGGCGATGACGATGTTTTCGGCGGTGACGGTCTTTTTGACCTTGCCGTTGTCCACCTCAATGGTGTGCGCGTCAACGAGGCTGGCTCTGCCCTTGATGACGTCGATACCGCGGCTCTTCTTCCAGAGCATGGCCTCAAGGCCGAAGCTGAGGCCGTTGATGACTGCGTTTTTGCGCTTGTCGATGGCCTTGAAGTCCACGGTCACGGCGGACATGTCCACGTTGATGCCGAAGGCCTTGGCCTCCTTGATGGAGGCGTAGAGGTTGGCGGAGGCCATGAGCGCCTTGGTGGGGATGCAGCCGCGATTCACGCAGGTGCCGCCGGAGCCGTTGCGAGCGCGTGCTTCGATGATAGCGACCTTCTTGCCGCGGTCGGCGCAGCGCATGGCCGAAGCCGAGCCGCCCGGTCCGCCGCCTATGCACACAACATCATAATCGTACACTGTGTATTATCCTTTCTTAATGGTACTGAATATTGTATCAAAACGCATTGCCGATGGCAAGGCCAACGGTCATCGCCGTGAGAACGCAGAGCATGGAGGTGATGAAGCCCCACTTTATCATGTCGCCGGGGCGGACCCAGCCGGAGCCGTAGGAGATCGCGGAGATCGGGCTGGAGGGCGCGGTGGACCAGGCGCAGCTGGCGAGGACGGTCGCCAGGGAAGCCATGACCACGGGGTTGATCTGTCCGGCGTAAATGCCCTGGCAGAGCGGCATCGCAATGGCGAAGGCTATGGACAGAGGCACGGAAGCGGTGCAGAAGTTGCACAGGATCGTGACGAAGAGCAAAATCACGAGGATGAACACCGTGGGGCTGACGTTGGCGAAGATGGGACTGAAGATGGAGCTGAGCCAGGTGGTGATGCCGAGATCGGCGTTGCCCATGAAGGCGCCGAGGCCCATGATGCTGGCCATGAAGAGGAGTATGTTCCAGTTGACGGAGCTGACCGCGTCTTTCCACTCGAAAATGGGAGCGCCGTCGACCTTGATGAAGTTCATCAGGAAGAGGGCGAGCAGCGGGGGCAGGCACTGCTGCACCTTGGAGAAGAAGGCCTCGCTGGCGGCAGGCCAGATGTACTGGGTGAGGCCGGGGAGCAGCCAGAAGAGCACGCACAGCAGATAGAATATGGCGGACCACTTTTCCTTCTTGCTCATCTTGCCGAGACCCGCGGAAAGCAGGTCGTAGTCGATGTTGGTCAGGGCGCTCATGTCGGGACGCCAGATGAACCTGAGCATGAGGAAGAAGAGGACGCACGCGACTATGGTGACGGGCGTGCAGATGACGCAGTAGGTGAAGAAGTCCATGGGCTGGCCTGCGTAGCCTTCATAGAAGGAGAAGCCCTGGAGAGTCATGGCGTGGGCGATGGGGTTGCCGCCGTTGGAGAGCAGGCCGGTGACCAGCACGCCGAGGATGAGAGCGGTGGCTATGGGCGCCTTCTTTTCCTTGGTGACGCCGCAGACCCTGAGCATCTCCTCAACGATGGGGAACATTATCATAAATGTAGTGGCCGAGGAGAGGAAGAGGCTGATGACGAAGTTGGCGATGAGAAGCATCGCAACCGTCCACCACGGGCTGCGCCTGGCGAGCTTGTTGGTGAGGAACCAGACGGAGACGCGCTTGGCGACGCCGCTCTGGATGAGGCAGCCGGCAAGCATGAAGGTGAACATCAGGAAAATGAGGGTGCCGTTGCCGAACGTGGCAGAGAAGATCTGGTTCGCGTTCAGCGCGGGAACGGTGAGGAAGGCGAAGATTGTCGCCATGCTGGGCCAGCCGGTGCCCCAGCTGAGGAACAGAATGCTTGCGCCGATCATAATGCCGAGCACCTGGAAGCCGGACTGACTGAGTCCCTCCGGAGGCGGAACGAAACCGGTGGCCAGCATACAAAAGGCGGCCACGATAAGGGCGATCCATTTACCTGGGGAGACTCTGCTGACTTTCTGACTCATGATAGGTCATCTCCTTATAGTGTGTAGGCAAGAGCCTGTGGGCCGCTTCAGGCGATCAGCGCCGTCGCGGGTGAGATAAAAGGTGGTGGAGGCGCACGCACACAACAGGAGACATAATTTACACAGTATATTTTATTGCCGCCGTTTCTGTTTGTCAATACTGAGACAAACGACACTATGCACGAATTATTACCGCGAGGCTTGTGCAACAATTACATAGAAGATTGCAAATAGCACAAAAACATAGTTGTCAATTTAACGATTACGGAGAAACAACTATTTTGCGGAAATTTATGTTGTAAATTTATTTTGAGGATGTTATAACTTTAACCAAGGTGGAGGGACACATGCACATTCGATGAAAGTAAATGAACATATTGCAAGGAGGTCTACCAGGTGAAAGAAATCATGCAAAAGCTGGAGAAAATGTCCGGCAACCGTCCAATCGAGCTGGTTGAGCGGAAGAGTGAAGGGAAGAAGATCATCGAGTACTACGGTGACTTCGTGCCCGAGCAGTGGATAACCGCTGCCGGCGCCGAGTCGTATCTTATTATGAAGGGCGGCGATCCGCAGGCTCCCGAGGCCACGCTGGACTACTCCCTGCGCTTCATGAACCCGCTTGCCGCCTCCATGGTCGGCAACTATCTCAGGGGCGTTGACCGCGTCATGCCGATGGCCGACGGCGTCGTCATCCAGCAGCACGACTGCCACTACGGCCGCATGACTGAGATACTCGAGTTCAAGGGCGTGCCCGTTTACAAGATCGGCGTACCGGCCGACAACCTGGTTGGCATCTCCCGCGAGTACTACCGTCACGAGCTGCGTGAGTTCCGCGATTATCTCGAGAAGGTCGTCGGACATCCTCTCGACGAGAACGCGGTGCACGAGTGCTACGCCAAGACGAACAAGATAAACGAGCTCATCCGCAAGATCGGCGAGCTGCGCAAGAAGGACAACCCGCCCATAACCTTCTCCGACTTCATAAAGCTCAACCATCTGAGCCTGCGTGTCGACTACGATACCAGCATCGACGCCCTGACCCAGATCTACGACGAGCTGAAGGATGCGCCGGGCGTGCACCCCGAGAAGGCGCCCAGGATCCTCATCATGGGTCGTGCCGTTGCCGAGGGCGACTACGTAGTCCCCGCCCTGGTCGAGTCCGCCGGCGGCTGCATAGCCTGCGACTTCCTGGATGAGGCCATTCGTCCCTACAACGTCACCCTCAAGACCGAGGGCGACATCGTCGACGCCTATGCCAGCGCGATGTACGACAACTGCGTGCCGCAGTGCGTTTTCCAGCCGTCCTGGGAGATCCGCTTTGAGCATCTCAAG
>CAUAHS010000139.1 GCA_958428885.1 uncultured Eubacteriales bacterium | reverse complement strand
GCGTCTCCAGCTCCAGGCCGCCGCCGATAATGACATGGCAGCCGTCAGAGCGCAGTTCGAGGCGGCCGCCCCGGAGCTCTACGCTACAACAGGGCTCCGGGAAACGGCGGTCAAGCGCAAACTGGCTCGGCCTGTCCTCAAAGACGCGGCTCTTGTCGTATGCAAGGCGCAGCAGTCGCTCGGTGAGGACACTCACGCGGCAGTTTCCAAAGCGGTATTCCATGTCAGGACTTGTTGGCGCCCGCGGTGACGCCCTGGATGAGGTATTTTTGCAGGCAGACGTAGAGAATGGTTATAGGTACAGCGACGAGTATCGCGCCGGCGGCGAAAGTGGTGAAGTTGTTGTTGGTGTTGGCGTTTATCATGTCGTAGAGGCCGATGGCGAGGGTCTTTTTCTCCGGGCTGGAGAGTATCATGCGCGGGAAGATGAAGTCCATCCACGGGGTTATGAACTGCGAGAGCGCTACGAAGATGAGTATGGGTTTCATGAGCGGCAGCACTATCTGCGTGAAGATGCGCAGGTTGGAGGCCCCGTCGAGCTTCGCCGCCTCGTCGAGGCTGCGCGGGATGTTGGACAGGTAGCCCTTGACGAGCCAGGTGTTATAGGGTATTTGCCCGGCGGCATAGGTGAGGATGAGGCCAAAGTGCGTGTCCAGGAGGTTCAGCTGCCAGAGTATGTTGTAGGTGGCCATCATGCCCATGAAGCTGGGGAACATCTGCAATATGAGTATCGACAACAGCCCCGCGCGCTTGCCCTTAAAGCGGAAGCGCGAGAATACATACGAGGTCATGGACGTGAGCACGACGGAGATGGCCATGTTTATGAGGGCTATCTTCAGCGTGTTGGCGTACCAGTAGACGAACTTTGTCTCCTTGATGAGCTTGACATAGTGCAGCACCGTTGGGTTCTCCGGGAAGGCCGTGGCCGAGAGCAGGCTGCTCATGGGGTTGAAGGACGCGCCTATTATCCAGACGATGGGCGTCAGGACGAGCAGCGCCATGAAAATGAGCAGCGCGTAGACGCCGAAGGTGGCGAAGACGTCCCGGGCACTGAACTTTTTGCGCCTTGCGGGCAGATTTGAAGCTGAGTTGCTCATCCCATCATGTCCTCCTCTTTGAAAGACTTGGTGCGCAGGAAGTTCCAGGTGGATATGGTGGCGATGACCACGAAGACGAGTATGGACATGACCGCCGCCATCTGGAACTGGCGGTTGTCCTTGGTGAGCTTGTATATCCAGGTTATGAGGATATCTGTAGAGCCCGCAAACTTGTAGCTCGGGTTTATCGGGTTGCCGTCCGTCAGGAAGTAGATGACGTTGAAGTTGTTGAAGTTCGTGGCGAAGGACATGATGAGCAGCGGCGCGGTTGAATAGAGCACGAGCGGCAGCGTGATGCGGCGGAACTCCTGTCTTGGCGAAGCGCCGTCTATCCTCGCGGCCTCCAGCAGCTCCGGCGAGATGCTGGTCATGACGCCGGACATCATGGTCATGAAGTATGGGAAACCCAGCCAGAAGTTGACGACGAAGATGACCAGCTTGGCCAGCGTCGCGTCCGAGAGCCAGGGTATGTTCTGAGATATGATCCCTGCAGAGCGCAGGAAAGTGTTTATGGGGCCAAACTGGCCGTTGAACATATTGCGGAAGATGAGCAGGGAGATGAGCCCGGGTATGGCCCAGGGCAGAATGTAGATGGTGCGCCAGAATTTGCGGAATTTCACGCGGCGGCTGTTCACGAGGCAGGCCATGCCCAGCCCGCCGAAATAGCAGCTGAGCGTGGATACGACGCTCCAGAGCAGCGTCCAGCCCAGGACGCCCCAGAAGGTGTCGTTCCACATGGGCAGCCGGAACATGTCCGCGAAGTTTGAAAAGCCGACCCAGTCCACCAGACTGCGCGGCGGCAGATAGTGCGGGGCCGAGTAGTTCGTGAAGGCGATGAGGAAGCCGAAGAGGATGGGGACGACGACGAAGAGGAGGATGAGTATGACGGCGGGGATGAGCATGGCGTAGGGGAAGGAGCGGTCGCGGAAGCGGTGGAACCACTCCCTCGCGCCCTGAAGGTGCTGCCCCTGCTCCATCCTGCCCCGGTCGCGGACAGCGTCTGAAACACAGCCTATGTAGATCAGCACAAAGACAACAGCTATGATCGCCCAGGCAATTCCGAGTATCATCAGTATGATGGAGTTGTCGCCCGGAGTGACCTTGGAGCCTTCGATTATCATTTCTGTCTCGCCCAGAGTGATGAGGCCCCAAAGGCCGTGTATCATCGACGGAAGCGAGACGATAAGCCCCACCTGCGCCAGGAAAAAGAAGGCCGCCTTTATGTACTGCCTGTTCCAGAGCTGACCTGAGCCCCATATGACCGCGCTCATCAGCCCGGCTGACCATTTTTGACTTCTGTGAGGCATTTTACGCTCCTTTCAGCCCTCTCCCGGCCGGGCCGGGAGAGGGCGTGCGGATTTTTGCTCGAACCGTTTGGAGGGGATTACTCAGTTACTACGAGCGAACTGTAAAATTCCTCGCTTGCCGCGGCAAGGGCCTCTTCGGGAGTCTGAAGCCCATCCCAGACCGCTATGACAGCTTTCTGATACGGGGCCCAGACGTTAGACATCTCGGGAATGTAGGGCTGCGGCAGAGCGTCGTTCACGGCTACGGCGATGCTGGACATGAAGGGGTCGTTGGCGTAGAAGTCGAGTTTCTGGCCTTCGATGCTGGCGCTCAGCTCGTTCCTCGTCTCATAGAGCAGCTGGAGGCAGTCGGGGTCGGTTGCGATGAACTGGGCAAGCAGCATGGCGGCCTTGGGATACTGGGTGTAGGCGCTGACGCAGACGGTATCGACGGTGGAGAGGGTCTTGGGCCGGACGCCGTTGTCCATCTTAGGCAGCGGGGCGATGCCGAAGTCGATGCCAGCATTGGTGAAGTCGGCTATGGACCAGGGGCCGGTGATGACGTAGGGGGCCGCGCCGCTGGAGAACATGGTGTTCATGGCGTCCCAGGTGGCGTCGGCGGAGGCGACGGGGTAGACGTCCTCCTGCAGCGTCTTGTAGAAGGCCAGGCCCTCGGCCGCCTCGGCGCTGTCCCAGCCCAACTGGTCGGGGTCGTCATGCGTGGGCCCGAAGAGGTCGTAACCGTAGCCGCCGAGGAAGCCATGGGCATAGTAGGGCTCGACGGCCTGCCAGAGGCATGCGAATTTGTTCTGCGCCGGGTCGTTGAACTCGGCGGCAAACTCCTTCATCTCCGCCCAGGTATCGACCGGGGTGTCCACAAGGGCCTTGTTGTAGAACATGACTATCGTCTTCATGGACAGCGGGAAGGCGTATATCTTGCCGTCATAGCTCACGGCGTTGATGGCGTTCTCCACAAACTCGGAGCGTATCTCGTCGGAGAAGAGGTCGATCTCCAGAATGTTGCCGGACTGAGCGGAGATGGCAACGCCGTCGTGCGCCTGGACAAAGACGTCCGCTCCCATGCCGGTGGGGCCGTCGAGCTCTATTTTGGTGCGGGAGTCGGTGGTGCCGACGTTCTCGACCGTGAGCGGGATGTCGGGATACTTGGCGTTCCAGAGCTCAACTATCTTCTCGTTGTAGTTGTCGTTGTCGAACCAGAGCTTGAGCGAGGCGCCCTCCTCGGGCACGACCACGCCGTCGTCCGCGGGCGGCGTATCGCCGGAGGTGTCTGCCGGGGGAGGCTCGGTGGGCGCGGGCGCGGGTCCGCCGCAGGCGGCAAGCGCGAGCAGCATCATTGCGGCGAGCAACAGCGCAAGAGTTTTCTGGACCTTTTTCATGTTTTTCTTCCTTTCCTTTTTGAATTTATTCGTTCGGCTGATTTGCCAATAGCTGCAAGTAAAGCGCTTAA
Organism: uncultured Eubacteriales bacterium; assembly: GCA_958428885.1. Taxonomy (GTDB): domain Bacteria; phylum Bacillota; class Clostridia; order Oscillospirales; family Oscillospiraceae; genus Scatomorpha. Next base: position 1,609 of record CAUAHS010000139.1, on the reverse strand, counting down.
CCTAGGACAAAAAATCGCAATGCCGTCAATATTCGAGAATTTTTGCGGACATTGCTTCAAGTTCTATGCTCGTATTTCCGGCTCCCGCCTGGAGCTCTATCGTTCTTGGGGCCTCGGAGACGTTCATGGCTATCGTGAAGCCGTGGCCGTTCAGCTCCGCCTCATATGCCAGCGCCCTCTCGTCGGAAAAGAGCTCGCGCCAGCCGTATTGGATGGCCTTGACGTGTCTGTACCGCAGCTCCGCGGCCTCCCGGATAAAGTCCGAAAGCGGGCACTCGCCGCCGCTCCAGTCCATGGGCCGCCTGTATTCTGACTCATGCCGGCCGGAGAGCCCGCGCTCGTCGCCGTAGAAGAGCATAGGCACGCCGGGATGGGTGAACAGGAACAGCGCCGCCAGCCTGAGCCGACGTTCATCTCCTCCACACTTGGTAAGGAAGCGCGGGACGTCGTGGCTGTCAATGAGATTGAGCTGCGCCTGCTGTATGCGCCGCCGGTAGCGTACCAGCAGCTGCTGGACCCGCTGCATGAACTCCCGGGCGCTGAGCCTGCCGCAGGCAAAAAAGTCGTCGATCGCAAAGGTGAGGTTATAATTCATGGCCGAATCGAACTGCTCTCCATCGAGGAAGGAACGGGCGTCATCCCAAATCTCTCCTATGAGCACTGCGTCTGGCTTTAGCGCACGGACCTCGCGGCGGAAAGCGCGCCAAAAGTCGTGGTTAATTTCGTTGGCCACGTCCAGCCTCCAGCCGTCGATGTCGAACTCCCTTATCCAGTACAGGCCCACGTCGATGAGGTATCGAGCCGTCTCCGGATTGCCTGTGTTGAGCTTGGGCATGCTCCCGACATAGGCAAAACACTCGTAGTTCGGCAGGGAAGAGGCATCCAGTGGGTAGGACTTGGGATAATACCAGTCCCTGTAGCGCGAGCCCTCGCCGTTTTCGACCAGGTCGCGGAAGGCGAAGAAGTCCGGGCCGCTGTGATTAAAAACGCCGTCGAGCACGAGGCGCATCCCGCGCTCGTGGCAGCCGGATACCAGCTGCCAGAGGTCATCCTTGCTGCCGAAACAGGGGTCGATCTCAAAGTAGTCGATGGTGTCATACTTGTGCGGGCTGTTGGCGGCAAAAATCGGCGTCAGGTAGATGCAGTTGAAGCCGAGAGAAGCTATGTAGTCCAGATTCTCCGTCACGCCCCGCAGCGTTCCGCCGAGCTTAGATGCACAGGCCCGCCCGTCGGGCAGGTGTTCGACGCGGCACTCGCAGGAGATGCGGCGGCGCGAGCTGGCAAAGCTGTCTGGGAAGATCTGATATACCACAGCCTTCCTCCACCAGTCCGGCACGGAGTCCATGTCCTCGCTGCGTATGTAGTGGAAGTTGTAGTATAGCTGGCGGTTTTCCTCGGGCTGTTCATGGAAGCAGTCGCTATAATAATACAACGTTTCACCGCCGGAGCTCAGCCGGAAATAATAACACAGCCGCGTGACGCCTGGGTCTATCTCTACCTCGAAATAGTCAAACAGCGCGTCTGAAAAGCGCAGCGTCATTTCCGCCTCCGTAATGGAGATGGGACTTTTCGGCTCCATCCTGTCGCCAAAGCAGAGCGTACAGCTTTC
>CAUAHS010000138.1 GCA_958428885.1 uncultured Eubacteriales bacterium | reverse complement strand
CCGTCACCGGCGCCTTGTCAGCACGCCGTCGGTCATGGTGTACACCGTGTCAGCGGCTTCGGCAACGGCGGGGTCGTGGGTGACTATGACCACGCAGTAGCCGTCCTCGTGTGCGAGGCGGGTCAGGATGTCCACGATGTTCCGCGAGTTCTCGCCGTCCAGGTTGCCCGTCGGCTCGTCCGCGAGCAGTATCCTCGCACCGGAGGACAGCGCACGCGCTATCGCCACGCGCTGCTGCTCACCGCCCGAGAGCTGGCTGGGAAAGCGCCGGTGCTTCTCCGCGGCGATGCCGACCCGCTCCAGCTCGAGTCTGGCGCGCGCTCTCGCCTCCTGCTCGCTCACTCCGTTGAGCTCCATCGGGAAACACACGTTCTCCAGCACCGTCAGCAGCGGGAAAAGGTGGAATGCCTGGAAAATCACCGAAACATAGTGCCGGCGGTACTCGTCCAAGTCCATGCCGCCCAGCTCCCGGCCGCTGAGATACACCTCGCCGTCCGCGGGACGGTCCAGGCCCGCCATTATGCTCAGCAGCGTCGTCTTGCCGCTGCCGGAGGGCCCTACCACGGCTGCCACCTCGCCCGCGTGGAACTCACAGCTCACGCCGTCGAGCGCGTTGCGCGCGGACCTGCCGTATCTGTAACTTACATCGTTCAATTTCAGTTCCTGCATCTTCAGCCCTCCTATTCCTTGACTTGCAGCAGCTCAAGCGGATTCTTCCTCACTCTCACCAGCGCCGAGGCGGCAGCTCCCGCCAGCGCTCCCAGCGCGTAAAACACCTCGTTCTGCCAGACCTCCGGCCAGACCACACCGCCAATGCGCAGAAGCGCCAGCACCACCGCACCCAGCAGTGCGCCTGTCAGCGCCGGTATCAGCTGCTCGAGCACCAGCAGAGAGGCGGCGCCGCCCTTGCGCACGCCGAGCACCCTAAGCAGCGAGGCCTCCTTGGCCGAGCGGAGCACCATCAGCGCCGCCGCAAGCGCAGAGAGCGCCACGGACAACAGCCGCAGTCCCGGGTACAGCAGACGCATCAGGCCGAGGTTACGCTCCATGGGCCGTACGACCTCGGTGAGCTCACCGTCGTCCAGAAGCAGGAACATCTCACCCTTGGACCCGGCGCCGTCGAGCACCGCCTGCGAGGCTGTGCGGACCTCAGTGATGGAGCGGTTCAGGGACTTGTCCACCTGGAATTCAAAGCGCCGGAGCATCAGCTCCTGGCCGTATTTTGAAAGCTCGGTGTCATAGAGGCTCTCGAGCGCCGCATAGCTCATTATGAGGTCGACGCCCGTGCCGTCCTCGCCGCCGGGAAAGCTGCCGGCGATGTTCAGGGACTCGCCCCGGTCGCCCCAGAGCACGAATATCCTGCCGCCCACCGAGAGGCCCAGTTTACCGAGCAGGTCCTCGGAGACGAGCACCTCCGGCTCTCCGTCCGCGTTTGAGAAGAAGTCCGCCTCGGTCATGTCCCCGGCGTACGTCACCTCGAGCGTCCCGTTTGAAAGCGGCGCAAAGGTCTCCGGGCGCTCCACGCCCAGAAGCGCGAGGTTCTGGGACTTCTCGCCCGGCTCGTTGGGCCGCCGGGCTGCGCTGACCGTGCAGCCGGCCTCACGGATGACGTTGTTCAGGTTTCCTATCTCCTGCAGCTCCTCCGCCGCAGACACGGGCAGATAGCCGTCTCCCGCCGAGCTGCCCAGGCTCATGCTGCGGATGACGCTGCCGCCGACCTGGACGCTGCTGTAGAGCGCGTCGACCTCCGCTTCACCCGTTGTGATGCCGCCCCTCAGTGCGCCGAGGCCGAAGAGCAGCCCCGCCGCCACGAGTGCGGCGAGCAGGCCCTTCACCGGCGTCCTCACGAGCCGGCGAACGAGGTAGCGCAGTCCCCAGGCCGGGAACCTGCCACGCCTCTCCGGCGCCGCCGCAGCCGGGACGTGGACCGTGGATGCGGCCGGACTCGCGCTCACGGCTGACGGGTCAATTTTCACTGCATTTTCCGCCGCAGCCCGCCTTCCGCCGGAGCCTAGCTGCTCGAGCACCGGCCGCCGCGACATGCGGTCGAGTGCCAGGGCCGTCAGCCCCGTCGCCGCCGCCCAGGCGATCACCACGAAAAGCAGCATTTCAAACAGGCTGAAGCCCACTTCAAACACATATTCGCCGCTCAGCCCGGCCAGGGCCGCCTCCGCCTTGCCCCTGCCGTCTATGTACGCGCCGACGCCTGCTATTGTGAGGCCTGCGCTGTAGAGCAGCGCCGCAGGTTCCAGCGCCGCACGGACGGCGGTGCGCCGGGGCACGCCCAGTGCGAGCATGATGGGCAGCTCCTTGCGCCTGAAGAAGAGATACAGCAGAAACGCCAGCGCAAAGGCCAGTGCGCCCACAGCTGTGAGCACCGCCGTGTTCGTCCCCGCCGAGCGCATCAGCGGCTCCGCCGTGGCGGCGAAGGCTGCGTAGCCCGTGGGCACGAAGTACAGCGAATAGCCCTCCGCCTCAAAGGCGTCCGAGGCGGAGAGGACGAACTCCTCCTGCTCGGCTATGTTCTTCAGGACAAAGCTGGTGTAGTCAGCGACGACCATGTCCCCCGTCGTCTCATAACCCTGCGGCACGACCCAGTCCGGGACGTAGATATATGAATAGTAGCCCGAATACTCCAGCGCGGGGTCGACGGCGGTCAGCAGGCCGACTATGGTGAGCGTGCGGGTGCAGCTCTCCGCCTCCTGCCAGGGCGTCTCCTCCATGCCGGGTCGGATGCTGCCGCTGGCCTGGCTCAGCTTGCGGAGCGTGATGTCTATGGTGTCGCCCACCTCGAGCCCGCGCGTGGCGGCCAGCTCCTGGCGTATGACGCAGACGGAGTTTTTCTTTGTCTCGTCCGCGTGGTCGAGCGCCCGACCCTCCGTGACGACATACTGGGCCTCAAAGCCCGGTATCGCCGTCATGTCCTTTGTCGTCCAGAGCGCGGCGGTGCGGGCGTTCACGTCCACGAGCTCCATGGCCTCCGCCACGTCCGCGAGCCCGGCGCTCGAAAAGTCCGGCTCCACGCCCGGCTCGAGCTCGACGAAATACTCGTCCCCGACGGCGGGCACCAGATAATAGGCATACGCCCCGGTCCCTTGCTGATACGAGGACTGGAGCCGCATTATGGCCCGCGTGCCGCCCGTGAGCTCCGCCGCCAGAGCCTCGAGCTCGGCGGTGTCCTCAGAATAGAAGTACACGTTCTGCATACCCACAGGGGCGCAGTCGTCAGCTCCGGCCAGCAGATTTTCGATCTTCAGGCGGATACCCAGCCTGTACGGGGACTCGATCTTCTCGAAGCTGTCGTACGGAAGGTCCGGGTCGAAGCTCCAGATGCTCACGGCCGGGAAGGGCGTGACGCCGTCGTAGGTCTCCACCGCAGCGCTCTCCACCGTGGCTGTGACGTACAGGTCCGACCGGGAGTATATGTTCGCGTTGTACATGCCCTCGAGCGTGTAGTTCACCAGCCGGCGCTCGTCCACGAAGTCCACGTACCGGCTGTTCTCCAGCGTATCCATGCAGCCGGAGATGTCGTACTCCGTCTCCGGGTCCTCCGAGATGAGCGAGCCTATGGCGCGGTAGTAACCGCTTATCTGCCCCACCGCGCGCGAGAGCATGGCGTATTGCAGCAGCTGCGAAAAGCATGCGACGCCCACCGCCGCTATGAGCAGCAAGAGCACCGCCATCCGCACCGGCTGCCGCAGTGCGGACTTGAGGCAGATGTTTTTGATACGTCTCACCGGCAAAGCCCCCTCCCTGATCGCGGGTCCCAGCGCTCATCGACCGCACAGGGCCCAAATATATCGAGTCAACATATACGAAAATGCGCAACACGTCCCGTCCATGAGAAAAGTGGTGCTGCGCTTCAATTATTTTGCTATAATACAGTTTAATACAGTCTTTGCGCACTGACAAGTACCCGCGCAAAATGTTGCGTTTTTGGCTCCTGAGGCGTTTTATATTAGATGGGGTGAAGAACTTGTTTTTCATAATGGCGATGTGCGACAACGAGGACAGCCTGCAATTTTTTACAGAGCTGTATATGCGTTACCGGTCACTTCTGTTCAGGGTGGCCTCTAAATATATCTGTGACGTATGCGCCGTCGAGGATATCATACAGGACTCTTTTCTGAAGCTCATCGAAAAGGAAGAGCTGCTCAGGACGTTCAACGGTTGCACTTTGAGGACCTATATCGTCTATACAGTCAGGAACACAGCCATAAGCTGCGTCCGTAAAAAGGCCAGGGAAAACCTGCATCAGACGAGCATGGACGAAAGCTTTGAGACCACCTGCGTCGCCGACAGCGCTCCGCTTCCGGAAGAGGTGGTCATATTGGACGAAAAGAAACGGGAGTTCACAGAGGTCTGGGACACGCTGCCGGAGGACACGAGAGAACTGCTTGCGGGAAAGTACATACTCCGTATGAGCAACGAGGAGCTTGCGGAGGAATTCGGGTGCAGTCCCGACAGTATAAGGATGAAATTGACCCGGGCCAGGCGCAAGGCCCTTGAAATACTGAGGGAAGGAGGCTTTGACCGTGACCAGGCATGAGCAGCTTACAGAAAACTATGAAAACGCTCTCTTTGAACTGCTCATGGAGGGCGTTATAGAGCGTGAGAGCGGGAAGATCGAAGAAGAATACGAGCAGCTGAAAAGCGAGCCCGGTTTCTCCGTGCCGCCGGAGTTGGACAGGAGCTGCCTTGCAGCGATCAAGAAGGCATGCAGAAAGCGCAGGAACAGATACGTCGGCAAAAAAGTGTACGGCGCATTTAGCAAGATCGCGGTCATCATTCTGGTGATCCTGGTGCTGTTCTCCTCGGCCTATGCCGCTTTTCCGGCGGTCAGGGTGGGAGTCTTGAATCTGGTCATAGAAGTGTCGGAAATCGCAACCACCCTGTGGATGGATGATTCCCAGACGGCGGTCCCTGAAAACGAAGGCAGTGCGGCTCTGGTCCATTATTCTTACAGCGGCATCCCGGATGAGTTTTCGCTCGTGAGCAGCTCTGAGACCAGCTTTTCCTCATGCGATTACTACGAGAACAGCAGCAAAAAGTATATTGAGTTTTCCACAGTGTCCGCTCAGGGCACCCTGCTCAATGTGAACACAGAGAACGCGGACTCGGTCGAAGAACTCACAGTCGCAGGCTTCAAAAGCCTGCTGGTCGACAGAGGCGACTTGCTGATCCTTACCCTGGCTGACACTGACGCCGGGATGTTCATTACTCTTTTCACCGATGCCCTCAGCAAGGCGGAGCTGCTTGCGATAGCCGACACGATCGAGTACGCCTGATAACGCCCCCTCCCCCACTGCGGCTCAAGCCCCGGTCAAAGCGCATTCGGGCACACCAGAGAAATAAAAATGCCATGCGGCGAGGTCAAATCGCTGCATGGCATTTTTTATTTGAGCGGGTGGCGATACAGAACTTGCGGTTTCCGTCAAAGAAGACCAAATCGAAGCGGGTTCGATTTGGAGAGGAGGAGCAGCGGCATGAGCGCGCTCTGACTTTTGTAAAAAAGTCGGAGCAAGCGATACAAAGCTTGCTCCGACG
>CAUAHS010000137.1 GCA_958428885.1 uncultured Eubacteriales bacterium | reverse complement strand
CGGCGGCACCACCACCAGCTCCGACGGAGCCATGAGCGCGCGCGACATCTACTATGACCTCGCCTGCAAGCAGGTCGTCGGCATCCAGACCGACATCACCACCACCAACATCTTCGGCATGACCGTCTCCGGCTCCGTCTCCGGTTCCGGCTTCGTCATCAGCGAGGACGGCTACATCCTCACGAACTACCACGTCGTCGAGGACGCCTACACCGGCGGCTATGAGGTCAAGGTCATGTTCTACGACGGCAGCACCTACACCGCCGAGATCAAGGGCTTTGACCGCAACAACGACATCGCGGTGCTGAAGATCGACGCCACCGGCCTCGACGCCGCCGAGCTCGGCAGCAGCGACAGCCTCTTTGTGGGCGACACGGTGTACGCCGTGGGCAACCCGCTCGGCGAGCTGAGCTACTCCATGACCAGCGGCATGGTCTCCGCCACCGACAGGCTCATCACCACCGAGGAAGGCACCATGACCATGTTCCAGTTCGACGCCGCCGTCAACGAAGGCAACTCCGGCGGTCCGGTGTACAACACCAGCGGCCAGGTTGTCGGCGTGGTCACCGCCAAGAGCAACGAGGACGGCACCGAGGGTCTCGGATTTGCCATCCCCATCGACGACGCGGTCAGGATAGCCAACAGCGTCATCTCCTGCGAGCGCAGCCTCGACGCAGAGACCGGCAATGCCGCCCTGGGCATCACCGGCCGTGACGTGGACAGCATGGCTGCCCAGTACTACGGCTTCCCCTCCGGCGTGTACGTCATGGAGGTCATCTCCGGCGGCGCCGCCGAGAAGGCGGGCATCAAGGCCTACGACATCATCACCGAGCTCGACGGCTACGCCGTCTCCAGCATGGATGAGCTCAAGCAGGAGCTGCTCTTCCACAGCGCCGGCGAGACCGCGGACATCGTGGTCTGGCGCTCCGGCGAGTACCTGACCCTCTCGATAACCTTCGACGAGGCCGCGGACACCAGCTCCACCACCGAGCCCAACACCCAGGCGCAGCCCGAACAGCCCTCCTACTCCTGGCAGCAGGGCGGCTACCTCGGCTGAGGCATATAACCTCCCGAAAGGGAGTTTATATAGAAAGTCCCCCAGACTGATATCAAAATCTTCATTTTCACTCCTCTCTTTTTTTGACAGGGAGCGCCCGGCCCGACCAGCCGGGCGCTTTCCTTATCCCCCGCCCCGGAGGCACAAAAAAACACCCGCCGGAGCGGGTGTTTTTTTATGTTGTTGCGTATGCTGTTCGTCTGTTCGCTCAGATCGCCTTCGGGACGAAGAAGTCGATGACCTGGGCGACGAGGACGAGGACCATGATGGCGGGGACAACGATCTTGAAGCAGACGTTGAAGAAGCCGTAGCCCCAGAACTTGTGGCCGCTCTGCTCGCACTCGGAGACGACGGCCTTTTTGGTCTTGTAGACCCAGCCGATGAGCACACTCATCGCGAGAGCGCCGAACGGCATCAGGATGCCCTCGGAGATGACGTCGAAGAAGTCAAGCCAGCAGTCGATGGCCATCGGGATCTTGAAGCCCTCTGCAGCCTGGTAGTTGATGATCTCGTAAGGAGCCGGGAAGGCGGCGCCGCCGCTGCCCAGAGCGTCGAGAGCGACAGGCAGGCCGATGACGAAGATGAGGCCCGCGGCGATGCAGGTGATCTTCTGACGGTTCGGCTTCTTGCCCTTGTCGATGGCGGAGTCGATGCGGTAGGTGCAGACGACCTCGAGCAGGGAGATGGAGCTGGTGACGGCCGCAATGAAGACGAGGAAGTAGAACATGAAGCCGACGAAGCTGCCGAACTCACCCATGTTGAAGAAGACCTGCTGCATGGAGGTGAAGAGCAGTCCCGGACCGGAGGCGTAGGGCACGTCGTAAGCCGCGCAGGCGGGCATGACGGCCATGGCGGCCATGAGGGCGATCAGGGTGTCGCAGGCGGGGATGATGATGGCGTTCTTCTGCAGATCCTCCTTCTTGTCGAGGTAGGAGCCGTAGGTTATCATACAGCCCATGCCTAGCGACAATGAGAAGAACATCTGACCAGCCGCCGTCTTCAAGACGTTCAGGAAGCCGTCGAAGGTGCTCATGGCGGAGAAGTCGGGCTTGAAGATGAAGGCGTAGCCCTCTGCGGCGCCGTCCTGGAAAGCTATGTAGACAACGACGAAGAGGAGGATGAAGAACAGCGCGGGCATGGCGACGGAGGAGAACTTCTCTATGCCGCTCTCGACGCCGCCCATGACGATGAGGATGTTGATGATGACGAAGAGCACGTGGAAGAAGAGCATCCCGCCGTAGTCATACAGCAGTGCGCCGAAGAAGTTGGTGCCCTGGCCGCCGAAGCCGTCGATGCCGACTATCTCGAAGAAGAAGCCGAACATGTAACGCATGACCATGCCGCCGAGGACGTTGTAGAACGACAGCAGGCAGAAGCCGGCGACGACGCCGAGGAAACCGACCCACTTGTGCTTCTTGGAGAACTGCATGTAAGCGCCGACGGCGCCTCGGCCGGTCTTGCGGCCCAGCGCCAGCTCGCCCAGCATGACGACGCAGCCGACGACGACGACCAGAATGAGATAGACGATGAGGAAGGCGAAGCCGCCAGTCATGCCCATCTTGTACGGGAAGCCCCAAATGTTGCCCAGGCCGACCGCCGAGCCGACGGCAGCCATCAGGAAGCCAAAGTTGGAGCCCCATGAACCGCGTTCATGTTCTAGGTGTTGAGATTTCTGATCCATTGATTTCCCTCCCAAATTTTAAATTAGCCGGCGTGATATCCGCGCGCCGGCTCTCCCAATCCGCGAGGACGTATCCCTCGTCCCCGTGTTTATAATTTACACCAAAGAAGCGACATTTACAAGTCTTTAATTTGTCTATAAATTTTCTTTATTCAAAATACTCATATAAGAACCAGAAAATTCATTTTTTCTGTCAAATTTTTGTGCACTTTGCCGATATGCCGAGATTTTATCAATTTTTGCATCCCTGGACTGCAAAATTGTCGGACCAAAAGCCGGGGCGGAGCAAATTATCCTTGATTTTGACGGGCATTCCTGTATAATTAGTGTGTTTGCAAGAAAAGAATATGCCGCACGGCGGCTTGAAAACACACTTTCTTTGGGAGGAATACAAATGACTTACGAGATGGACATCGCCGGCTTAAAGCGGGAGCTGCCCCTCTGCCGCGTGACTGACGACCTCTACATAGGCGCCTTTGTCATGTTCGGGGATGTCGAGCTCACGGTCCACTGCGCGGCGGAGCTGCTCAAGCGCGCGCCGGAGTACGACTATCTCATCGCGCCGGAGGCGAAGGCGATCCCGCTGCTCTACGAGATGGCGCGCCAGTCCGGGGCGGAGAAGTATTTCCTGGCCCGCAAGGGCGCCAAGGCCTATATGACCGGCGTGTTCGAGGTCGAGGTCCGCTCCATCACCACGATGCACATCCAGAAGCTCGTCATCGACACGGCCGACGCCGAGCTGATAAAGGGCAAGAAGATCCTCATCGTGGACGACGTCATCTCCACGGGCGAGAGCCTGCACGCGATGGAGGAACTGGTGAACCGCGCGGGCGGCATAATCGCCGGCAAGATGGCCGTCCTGGCCGAGGGCGACGCCAAGGACAGGGACGACATCATCACCCTGGCCCCCCTGCCCCTCTTCAATGCCGACGGCACCGTAAAAGCATAAAAAAGCAGTAAAAAAATGCCGCCCGGCTCAGACGCCGGGCGGCGCTTTATCTCAGCTTTTCGAAAAACTCCGAGAGGACACGGGCACAATCCTCGCGGAGAACTCCGCCATACACTTTCGGCCTCTGGCCGTAGTTCTCCTCGAAGAGGTTGATGACGCTGCCGACGGAGCCGCTCCTCGCCTCCCGCGCTCCGTAGGCGACGAGGGAGAGCCGGGCGTTGATGATCGCCCCGGCGCACATGGGGCAGGGCTCGAGCGTGACGGCGATGCCGCAGCCTGAGAGGTTCCAGCTCCGGCGCTGGGCGCAGGCGGCACGTATGGCCTCGACCTCGGCGTGGGCGCAGGCGTCGCAGGCCTCCTCACGGCGGTTCCGGCCACGGCCGATTATCTCGCCCGCCTCGTCGAACACCACGCAGCCGACGGGCACCTCCCCCGCCTCCGCAGCCTCACGAGCTAGCGCGAGCGCCTCTTGCATATACTTTTTCAAGTCCAAAATCTCACCACCTGGAGTGTTCCTATGCTGTCTATTTTACTCATCGGCGTCGGTCTGTCAAAGGACGCCTTTGCCGTCTCGGTGACGAGCGGACTCACGGTCAAGGGCTTCGGCCCGAAACATGCGGCCCTGCTGGGGCTGTATTTCGGCGGTTTTCAGTTCCTGATGCCGCTCATCGGCTATCTGCTGGGCAGCACGGTCAGCTCGTTTGTGAGCGCCTACGCGCCGTACATCAGCTTTTTTCTGCTGGCCTTTGTCGGCGTGAAGATGCTTGTGGAGGCGATACGCGGCGGGGACGAGGCGGTATGCAACACGCAGCTCAAGCACTCGCAGCTGCTGGTGATGGCGATCGCGACGAGCCTGGACGCGCTGGCGGTGGGCATCTCCTTTGCGTTCATGGACGTGCCGCTGCTGGCGAGCTGCGTCATAATCGGCTGCACGACCTTTGTGCTCTGCTTCATCGGCGGCATGGTCGGCGGCAAGATCCCCGGCGTGTCATGCAAGACCGCAGGCATCGCGGGCGGCGTGGTGCTCTGCGGCATAGGCATAAAGCTCCTCATAGAGGGGCTTGTGGGCTGATTTGGAGGTAAGGCATGCAGTTTCTGTACTTTCTGGAGAGTATACGCTGTCCCGCGCTGGACGCGGGGTTCCGCGTGATAACGGAGCTCGGCGGCGAGACGGTGTACATGGCGCTGGCCATTGCGGTCTACTGGTGCGTGAGCAAGGGGCTGGGCTGCTACATACTGACCACGGGCTTTGTGGGCACGATAGCGAACCAGTTCCTCAAGCTCTGCTTCCGCATCCCGAGGCCCTGGGTGCTCGACCCGGACTTCACCATCGTGGAATCCGCGCGCGCGGGGGCGACGGGCTACTCCTTCCCGAGCGGGCACACGCAAAACGCATTTTCCTCCTTCGGCTGCCTGGGCATGTGGACGCGCGGTGGCTGGCGGGTGCTGTGCTTTGTCATCCTCGTGCTGATCGGCCTCTCGCGGATGTATCTGGGCGTGCATACGCCGCTGGACGTGGGCGTGGCGTTTTTGATGGGCCTGGTGCTGATGCTGACGCTGTATCCGGTGTTCCGGGACATAGAAGCGCACCCGAAGCGGATGTACGGCATCATAGCTGGGATGATAGTGCTTACGGTGGCGTATCTGTGCTATGTGGAGCTGTGGCGCTTCCCGGCGGACATAGACGCGGCGAATCTGGCGTCGGGGAAGGAGAACGGCTACAAGCTGCTGGGCGCGGCGAGCGCGCTGCTGCTCTCGTACTGGCTGGACCAGCGGTATATCCGGTTTGAGACGAAGGCGCCGCTTGCGGGACAGGCCCTGAAACGGGTGCTCGGCCTCGCCATAGTCGTGGGCATCCGCGTGGTGCTGAAGGCCCCGCT
>CAUAHS010000136.1 GCA_958428885.1 uncultured Eubacteriales bacterium | reverse complement strand
GTCGATCTCGGCAAATCTCCCGCTCAGCTCCGCCTCGCAGTCGTCCGCGAGGCGCTCTATATTCGTCGGAATATCACTCAACTTCATCGTCTTTGAACCCCATAACTATCTCTCTGAATTTGTCGCCGCGCTCGGCGAAGTTCCGGAACCTGTCGAAGGATGAGCAGGCCGGAGAAAGCAGCACGATGTCCCCAGGCGTGGCCATGGCCTTGGCCTCCAGCACCGCGGTGGTGAGGTCGGGGACAATCTTTATCGGCAGGCGCATCGGGTCATAGAACACGCTGCGCCGCACGGCAATGGCTATCTGCTCCGCCGTGTCGCCCGTGAGCAGCAGGGCTCGAACGCGCTCGCATATCTCGTCGGCAAGACCGTCAAAGCTCACGTGCTTGTCGTGGCCGCCGGCGATGAGTATGGGCTTTGCCCTCATCGCACGCAGCCCAGCTATGGTGCGGGTCGGACTTGTGGCGATGGAGTCGTTGATGTACGAGACGCCGTTCAGCTTGCGGATGAGCTCCAGCCGGTGAGTAACGCCGCCGTAGCTGCGTGCAATCGCGCGGCACATCTCGGGCGAGACTACGCCGTCCACCGCCGCAAAGGCGGCCATGTAGTTTTCCACGTTGTGTACGCCGGGCAGCAGGATCTCGGACTCTGGGATGATGCTCTCTACCTCGTAATTGTGGCTGCGGTAGATCATGCCGTTGCGGCAGAATACGCCGTCGGAGAGCGTCTCCTTTCGGCTGAAGTACAGCACGCGGCTCTTTGCCTCCTCACCGAAGCGGGCGGTGTAGGCGTTGTCGCGGTTGACTACCAGCACATCGTCGGCTGTCTGGTTCGCAAAGATCTGGCGCTTGGCGTTGACGTAGTCGTCAAAGTCCGGGTGCTTGTCGAGGTGGTTCGGCGAGACGTTGGTGATGACGGCGACGTCGGGGCGTATGTTAATGCTGTGCAGCTGGAAGCTCGAGAGCTCGAGCACGGCTATGTCGTCCGGCTGAAAGTCCGGGATCTCGCACAGCAGCGGCTTGCCAATGTTGCCGCCGAGATGTACGCGACGGCCTGCGGCCTTGAGCAGCTCGGCAATGATGGACGAGGTGGTGGTCTTGCCGTCGGAGCCAGTGATGCCTATCGTGCGGCAGGGGCAGAGTCGGAAGAAGATCTCCATCTCGCTGGTGATGACCGCACCGCGCGCCTTTGCGGCGACGAGGGCGGGGTCCGTGGGCAGGAGGCCCGGGGTGCGGAAGATGTAGTCAAAGCCTTCGAGGTCGTCGAGGTAGCCGGGACCGAGCCGGAGCTGGGCACCGCGCGCACGCAGATCTGCGGCGGCGTCGCCAAGCGCCTCTTCGGTGCGCATATCGCAGACGGTCAGGGGCAGGTCGTATTTGAGCAGCAGGTCGATGAGCGGAGTATTGCTCACGCCTATTCCGAGCACGGCGATGTGCCGGCCCTTGAGGGAGTCAACATATTCCTGAAGTGTCAAAATAATCACCTCTCAACCCAAGATTATATCCCGAAATTCTGACGAATACAACAACTTTGTTGCATATGCCCTCTTGACAGCCGCAGTATCGGAAGTTTTATAATAATATCAAGAAAATATAAAAAGGAGTCTTAATATGGGAAATCCCGACTCCCGCAGGCATTTTGTGGCGCGCTGCGCCCTTTTGCTTGCGGGACTTGCTGTTATGTCCTTCGGCGTTGCTCTGTCAATAAAAGCGGAGCTCGGCACCTCCCCAATCTCGAGCGTGCCGTATGTTTCCGGCCTGATTTCAGGCCTCTCTGTGGGAACTACCACCATCGTTGTGAACTCACTCTTCGTGCTCGCACAGATCGTGATGCTCAGAGCGCACTATGACTGGTGCCAGCTTCTCCAGATACCCGTGGCCGTTGCGTTCGGGCTGATGATCGATGTGTTTTCGCTGCTCATGGAGGACATAGCCATGAGCGGATATATCCAGCAGTGGCTGTTTTGCGCTGCGGGCATAATCTTTGTCGCGCTGGGCGTCAGTATGGAGGTCACAGCGGGACTGGTCACCACCGCCGGCGAGGGGCTTGTGCTGGCCATATGTCAGGTCACGCCCTTCAAATTCGGCAACGTGAAGGTCGCGGTGGACGTGACGCTGGTCCTTCTGGCCGCCGTCTCCTCCCTGCTGGTCCTTGGCGAGCTGGACGGCGTCCGTGAAGGCACCGTTGCAGCTGCAGTCCTTGTGGGGCTGCTGACAAAGCAGTTTGCAAAGCCGCTTAAACTCGTTAAGCAAAAGCTGACCGCATAAATCGCGATTTTTGTTGACTCAGAGCCCGGCTGAGGTTAAAATAATCGGGCGAGCGGGCCGGACGGTCGCGCGCATACGGCGAAAGCCCGTGCGTGAGGAAAGTCCGGGCTCCATAGGGCAAGGATAACGGGTAACACCCGCCAGGGGCGACCCTCGGACAAGTGCAACAGAGATATACCGCTGGTTCCTGCGAACCAGTAAGGGTGGAAAGGCGGAGATAAGCGCCCGCCCATCGGCTGGAGACAGTTCGGTGCTGTAAACTCTATCCGGAGCAACACCGTGGAGGGACAATAGGCCGGCCCGGCCGTCCCGAGGAGGTGGCTTGAGGCGTGCGGCAACGTGCGTCCCAGATAGATGGCCGTCGATTACAGAACCCGGCTTACAGGCCCGCTCAACAGCAAAAGAGAAAATGCCAGTCTCTCGACTGGCATTTTTCTTTTTCAGTTGTACGCCGCAGCGAGGCGGATGTGGCTCCAGGTGCGGGTGTGCCAGCGCCAGAGGAAGAGCCCGGCACGCAGGCACTCGTCGCAGGCCATGGCGATCCAAATTCCGGCCAGTCCGAGGCCGAGCGGTCCGGAGAGCAGCATTCCGCCGCCGAAGGCGGTGAGCCAGGCGCTGATGACGCAGATGGTTATCGGGAAGCGGATGTCCCCGCAGGCCTGAAGCGCGCGGCACATGACTATATTGACCGCCCTGCCCAGCTCCAGCGGTATCTCGATGAGCATGATGGTCTTGGCAAGAGAAATGACGCGCGGGTCACTGGTGAAGATGCCGCAGAGGGGCTCAGCAAATATGTAGATGATCACTGAGACCAGACCGGAGATGACGACGGAGGCGTACATCGTGTGCCGGACGCACTTGTCGGTCGCCTCGGTGTCGCCGCCGCCCATGTAGCGCGCCACGACTACCTGTGCCGCCTGAGCCACGGCGGAGGCGAACATGTAGGAGAGCATCGCAAACATGTTGGCGTAGACGCGGGTGTTGATGACGAAGAGCTCGAACCTGTTGCAGACGGCCTGGATGCAGATCTGCGAGAGGTTGTAGGAGATGGACTCCCCGCCGGAGGGCAAACCTATGTGCAGCAGCCCGCGGAACTGCGTCTTCGGGAAGGGCTTGAGGCACGCAGCGGAGATCGCGCCCTTGCCGAAGTATCTGCGGAAGAGCAGCGCGATGACCACAACGCCGACGAGCCTGGAGAGGCCGCTGGAGATGGCCGCACCTGCGACGCCGAGGGCCGGCAGACCGAGGAGACCGTTGATGAGCAGCGCGTTGCAGCCTATGTTCATGACGTTCACGAGCACGGAGACCAGCATCGTCTGCTTCATAAGCTGGCAGCTGCGGAAGAAGGCCGTGAAGGTCAGGTACACCGCCTGAAGCACCATGCCGGCGCCGATGATGCGGATGTAGAGCACAGCCTCGTCGAATATCTCCTCGGGGACGCTCATCATGCGGTAGATGGGCCCGCAGAGGAACACCAGAACGGCGCTTACCGCAAGCCCGAAGATGAGGTTCGCAAGCAGGGACACCGTGTAGGTCTCGCGCAGACGCTCCGTGCTCTTTGCGCCGAGGTACTGGGAGATGAGTATCGTCGCCGCGGTGCAGATGACCGAGAACACGATGAGCAGCAGGTTGACTATCTGGTTCGCATTGCCGATGGCGCCGACCAGGTCCGGGTCATACCACCCGACCATGATCTGGTCCGCGTTGCCGACCAGCATCTGCAATACCAGCTCAATA
The DNA here is from genome assembly GCA_958428885.1 of uncultured Eubacteriales bacterium. Classification (GTDB taxonomy): domain Bacteria; phylum Bacillota; class Clostridia; order Oscillospirales; family Oscillospiraceae; genus Scatomorpha. The sequence goes on along the minus strand of CAUAHS010000136.1, from coordinate 1,598 downwards.
AAAATGGGCCACGTCAGGCTCAGAATGTTGTTTTCGTTCTTAACGGACTTGAGTTTCTCCATATATACTCCCTAACCAGAAATGTTGCACAAAATTGGACTATGTATTTTAGCCAATTTATTATAGTGCCCGCCGCAGAAATGTCAATCGTCATTCTTAACACAGTTTTAATGTCCCTCCGGAGAAAATTTGAAAAAAGCTATTGACATTTAGACGACTACTGAATAATATCTAGTAGTGGTTGACAGAAAGGAGTGACGCTGTGAACTCTCAATATAAAAAAGGCGTGCTCGAGCTGTGCGTGCTCTCGCTGCTCAAGAAGCGGGACTGCTACGGCTACGAGATCTCGGAATACCTCTCCCGGCACATAGACATCGCGGACGGCACGGTCTACCCCATTTTGCGCAAGCTGAAGGCAGACGGGCTGCTTACGACGTACTTACAGGAGGAGAGCGGCGGACCGCCGAGGAAGTATTACAAGCTGACGTCCCTCGGTATGGAGTCGTACGCGCGGGACAGGGACGAATATCTTGCCTTTGCCCGCACGGTGCTGCAACTTTTGGAGGAGGATGACTCAAATGACCAAAACTGAATTTTTAACGCGCCTCGGCGCCGAGCTCAAGGCCCGGAAAGTGTCCGATATGGAGGACATCCTGGGCGAATACAGCCGCCACTTCGACTACAAGCTGGCCGACGGCTACTCCGAGGAGGAGATTGCCGCACGCCTGGGCAGCCCGGAGGAGCTGGCCGCTCAGTTCGAGCCCGATGCTCCCGCAAAGAGCGCAAAGCGCGGCGGAGGTGCAAGGTCCGCCGTGACCTGGACCGGTCTGGTGTTCCTGGACATCTTTGTGCTGAGCTTTTTCCTGATTTTCGCGTGCTGGGTGCTCGTGGTGGCATGCGCCGCCGTCACATCGGGGCTCATCGCGCTCTTCCTGCTCATTCCCTTTGACATGCAGCCATATGTGAGCCTGCCCGAGATGCCCTACTGGTGCGGAGCGGTTTATGCGCTGGCACTGGCGGCGCTTGCCGTGCTTGCCGGGGTGGGCTGCCGGTACTTTGCCGCGCTGCTGGCGCAGCTCTGGCGCGCCTACTTCCGCTTCCACCGCAACGCCTCCGCCGCGGCTGCCGGGCGTCCGGTCCTCCCTCCCCTGCCCTGCGTGCCGCAGTTCACACCCGAGCGCAAGCGCCGTATGCGCCGCGTTCTGCTCGTGTCGCTCATCGCCTTCGTGGTATTTGGGGCGGCTGCCATGGTGACGTCTATGCTCACTGCGGGTGCGGTCGAGTACTGGCACGTCTGGGGCTGGTTCATGTGAGGGGGCGCTGTGCGTGTCGGCACTCAATGTCTTTGCCCTCTGCGCCTTTGTCTCGCTGGTCTGGACGGCGCACGAGCTCTCAAAACGGCCTGAAAACCTGAGAAAGCGCGCTATCAGGAGGCTTTCCGCCCTGCTTTTGAGCGTAAATGTCCTCAAATACGCCCTGCCGCCCCTCATGGGAGGGGATTTGGTGCTGCCGGTGGAGTTTTCCTCTGCGGCCTATTTCACGACCCCGGCGATACTGCTCTTTGGGCCGAAGCGTCTGCGCTGCTGGGCGGCGTATGC
>CAUAHS010000135.1 GCA_958428885.1 uncultured Eubacteriales bacterium | reverse complement strand
TGTCGGTGGTGCCGCCGCCTCCGCAGGCGGAGAGCAGGCCGAACACCATGGCGAGCGCCATGATAAGGCAGAGCGTTTTCTTCATTTTCATCTTCTTGTCCTCCATAACATATTGTCAGCCCAATTCACTGAAAAAGGCCGAAACTTGCCTGTTGAGTTCCCGGGCGGTCTCCTCGGCGGAGGCCTCCCCGGCAAAATACGGCGCAGCCGAGGCGTCTATGAGTTCCGCCAGCCCCGCCGGCAGCGTTCTGGCGCAGACGTCGGCGCCGTCAATCGCCTTGTAGAGCAGCGTGGCGTCCTCCTCGCTCATGCCGCCGCGAACCTCGTAGGTTATGCTCTTGTCCAGGCGCTCCGTGACCATGGAGAGCCCGGACGTGCCGTATATCGTGTCCTTGAGGAAAAAGCGCCGCACAAGGCGCCAGGCGGCGTCCGTGTTCCGGGACTTCGAGCTTATCGCAAACACCGCGTCCTCGCCCTTCACCGCCGTGAAGCCTCCGTCCGCCCCGGGCAGGCCGGTGACGGCGGCGCCGGAGAAGAGTTCCGTAGAGCCCAAGGCGGAGGCGGGGCTGTTGAGCTCCACCCGCTCGAGCACCTGCCGCCCCTCCCGGATGCGGACATAGCTCTGTTCCTCCTCGGGTATATAGCCGTCGTCGGGCGCTTCGCTCTCCGCCGGGAAGGCGGAGGTGAACTTCAGCAGCGCTGCGAAGTCCTCGGAGTCGAAGCTGCCCTCTCCGCTCTCCCAGTCGATGTACCGGTCCGGGTCCGCCTCGATGAGCGAGAGCAGCAGCTCCGGACCGGAGACGCCGAATTCAAAGAGCTCGCTGTTCCCTGACGTGCAGCGGAGCGCGGCGTCGTAGCTCAGGGCCGCATCGGTCCCGAAGAGCCTCGCCGGACCCAGGGCGGTCACGACGGCGAAACCGGTCGGCAATGTGTAGAGCGCCCCATCGGTCTCCAGCGCGGTGAGCACCGGCCTGATCAGGGCGTTTTTGAGCTCCTCGTCCGAGTCCAGCAGCCCCCCGAGCTCCGCCAGGCGCCCGCGTGCCTCCGCAGCCGCGGTGGAGACGCCGGAGCAGTTTATGATGTCCCCCGCGCTGCCGGAGAGGATGTCGGCCTCCAGCCTGCGGCGTCCCGCCTCCGGGTCGTCCCCGGTGTTGTAGCGCGAGTAATCGCGCAATTTTATATAGTACTCGTCCTCGTTGCGGTTGAAGTCGAGGATGAGCTTGACCTCGGCGTCGTCAAAGCCGCAGCAGGCGTAGGTGAGCTGCGTCTTGCGCGGGACTTCGCTCTCTTTCGCGCGGGTGACGACGGTCATGTAGGAGGCAGGCTCGTCGTCGTGGAAAACGCGCTCGGTGCCGAGGCAGACGAAGCCGGTGTCCGTCTCAAAGGCGGCACGCACGGACGAGGGCACCGTGTCCGCCGTGACCAGGTCGAGCATCTCGGCGGTTATGCCGCTGGAGGGCTCCCAGCCGTAGAGCATGGCGCCGTCAATGTACGCCGCGACGAAGCCGCCCACGGCGCCGCAGGAGGCGCCCGTCTCCCCCGTGCCGAGCAGCCGGAGCTCCGGTCCCTGCTTGCCCTCCGGGTCGAAGTAGTAGAACCTCGCCTGCCCGTCAAAGCCCCGGCCGAAGACGTAGACATTGCCGTCCCCGGCGAGGTACAGGTCCTCGACGCCGGCGAGCTCGCGGTCGCAGTCCATCCAGCTTATTTGCCCCGAGGCGTCACGCATGAGCAGTATATCGTTGGAAGCGGCGACGAATATCCGTCCCCGGGAGTCCATGGCGAAGTGTTCTATGGTGAAATAGCTCCAGCCGCCCCGGGAATTGCGGTTCACCAGTGCTCGGGAGGCCTCGCTGCCGTCGGCGTTGAGGACACGGACGTACTCGTCCTGCCGGTAGACCTCGTAGGGGTAGAGCGTGAGGTCGGAGCTGCTGGCGTAGAGCGCGCCTTCCGCACCGTACGGTGCGGAGCACAGCCGCTCCTCCGCCACGGCGAGCTTGCCGCCCGAGGTGACGGCCAGGCAGAGCGGCCTTGTCTCACCTTCGCTGCCCCCGGGCAGGGGCATGGGCGAATAGCCCTCGAGCCTCCGGGGCGTGCCGCCCGAGGCGCTCACGCCGTAGATCCCCACGGCGCCCGTCTCGTCCTCGCCGAGAAAGTATATCTGTCCGCCCAGCATGACGGCGTTTCCCGCGAGTTCCACGCCCTCAAACTCGGTGCGCTCCGCAACGTAGACGTAGCGTCCCGGGCGCTCCGGGCGCTCCGTCCCGCCTATCCCGCAGGCGGAGAGCAGGCAGAGCGCCAGGATGAGCGAGACTATGCGGATTTTTCTCTTCATATTCCCCCAGCACCCCCCGCGGGCTCTCAACGCAGCCCGTTCATATACTCCTCCACCCGCTGCTGCACCAACCGCGCGGTCTCCTCCGCGGTGAGCTCGCCGCCGTAAAAGCCCTCGAGCGTCTCCGTGACGAGTTCCGGGACCTGACAGGCCGGGTCAACGTGATAATAGGTGTGCTCCGCACCGCAGGTGTCCTCCGGCAGGAGCGTTTTAAAGCAGCTCCGGATGCAGTTCCAGGCTCCGGCGGCGTCGGCGCAGTCCGCCGAGACCGCCCAGCAGCGTCCCGGCTCGCACCAGACCCCGCCGCCGGTGCCCGGCAGTCCGGCGATGACCAGGTCATCGCCCAGTTTCTCACTGTAGAAGTCGAATTCCGGGGACTCGGCCAGTTGGAAGAGCGGCTCACCCTCAGGCGAGGTCTCCCAGTCGTATTCCTCCGGCAGCAGCAGCGCGAGCTCGAGCAGCCCGATGAAGCGCTCGCTCTCGAAGCTGCACGTGCCGTTCTCCCAGTCGATGAAGCTGTCGAACCCGCCGCCGAGGTCGTCGAAGACCCGGCTGCGGTCCAGCCCTGCGGGCAGTGTCCCCGCCTTCGCCGCGTCGAGCAGCTCGTCAAAGCCGAGGCTCTCCCCCGCCGTGCGGCGGTCCAGGACGACGGCTCGGAACACCGCGTAATCCGGGAGGTAATACAACCCGCCGCCGATGCGCAAGAGCTCCATGTACCCGGCGTACTCGGCGTCCCCCAGCTCCGGGTCTGCCTCTATGAAGCCGGAGAGGTCCGCGAACGCCCCGCGCGCGGCGAGCTCGCGCACCGAGAGGCCGTCCGCCATGAAGATGTCCGGTGCCTCACCCTCGGCGAGGTCCCGGAGCAGCCGCTCCCGGCCCGGAGAATGGCTCCCGTCCACCTCCATGCCGTAGAGGTAGTCGCGCACGGCGATGCGGACGCTGTCGTTCTCGCGGTTGAAGCGCGCGATGGAGTCGAGCGGCTCCGAAAAGCGCGCGAGGTCATAGCCGCCCAGCGTCAGGCGTGTGCGCGTGTCCTGCGCCAGCCGCTCGGGATAGGCGAGGACGAGATAACACTCCGGCTCCTCGTAGCAGCCGCTGTCGAGCGCCGCTATGCGCCCGTCCGGGAGCGTAGCCTCGCCCGCGATGTTCCCGTAGTCCACGCCGTATTCGACGAGGGCGTACTCGCTGCGGCGGAAAGCCGCGCTCTCTATCGGGGAGGCCTTGAGGGTGTCGGGGTCTATGGCGTAGTAGTTCTCGATGACCGGGTAGTTCCAGCTGTCGAGGCCGAGCTGCAGCAACAGCAGCCTGTCCCCGTCCGCGTCAAGCTGGCACCAGCCCTGGACGCCGGGGTCCACGCTCCTGACCGGCTCCAGGTCGGCGGAGAGCTCCGTTATGCCGGCGCCGTCCGAGTAGAGATAGAGCCGCCCGTTCAGGCCGAGGTGGTTGAACTCCGTCACGCCGGGGCAGAGCTCCGAGGCGCGGCGGAGTTTTTCGACGCTCCCGTCCTCGCCGACGAGGCAGAACGCGAACTCGCGCTCCTCATGCGGCGAATCCGCCCAGCTCACGCAGACGACAAGGCCGTTTTCCGTGGCGTACAGCCCGCAGATGTCGCCGGTGTCCGGCACGAGACCCGTCTCCGGGTCGGTGAATACGAAGGGGACGCTGTCCGCCTCCCGCGTCTCGAGGTCGAAGGTCCAGAGGGTGCAGCCGGTGTTCCGCGCGTCGGAGATGAACCAGCAGCTCTCCCCGTCCGAGGCGAAATAGTGCGCGTCGTCAAGCTCTCCGAGCTCGATGTACTCCACCAGCGGCTCGCTCTCCGCCCTCTCCGTCTCCTCCGGCTCCGGAGCGGGGGCTCCGCAGGCCGAGAGGAGGCAGAGCGCCAGGAGCGCGGCGGCTGAGCTTGCGTATTTTTTCAACTCAGCACCTCCCTGCGGGCTTTTCAGCCCCGCTCGCCCAGATATACGGTCACTCTGTCCTGTATGACTGCGGCGCAGTCGGCGGCGGCGCAGTCTCCGGCGAAGAAGCGCCCGGTTTCCTCGTCCACGAGACGCATCACCAGCGTGCTGTCCGCCTCCGGAGCGGGGACGGCGTTCTCGACGGCGGCGAGGATGAGCGAGGCGTCCTCCTCCGTGAAGTCGGCCTCCCAGGCGTAGTCAGGATAGTAAAAGGCGGCATCGCTGCCGGTCTCGGCTTCAAGCCGAGCCTCCAGCGCGGCACGGTTCGTGGGCAGGCCGGACAGTTGGGAGCTCCCGCTCTGGTAGTCCTCGGTCAGCAGCCGGCGGATGAAGCGCCAGGCCGCATCCGTGTCCCCGCACGAGGCGGTCATGGCGAGACCCGACATGGGCCGGAACTCCGCTCTGCCCTCCCCGCCCGGCACGCCGAGCAGGGCGAGCTCTCCGCCGTAAGCCGACTTCGCCGCCGTATAGTCCGAAAAGCCGCCGCCGAGCTCCAGCACCGTGAGCAGCTGGCTGCCTGCGGCTATGCGGGCGGCGTCCGAGCCCCCGGAGGCGTCCCCCGCCGGCAGTGCGGCGCAAAACTCCAGCAGCGCGGCGAATTCGCCCGAGGTGAAGTCGCAGTTTCCGCTCTCCCAGTCCACAAAGCGCGAGAGCTCACAGCCGCAGAGCTCCGAAAAGAGCGCCTGCCCCGTCATGTCCGGTCCGAGCAGCGTGCAGCCCTCGTGGAGACCCTCGGCGAGCGTGCGCAGTGTCTCGGGCTCCGGCGTCAGGCCCTCCAGCGAAGCCGGTCCGGCCCAGGTGCTGAGCACAAAGGCGTCCGCCGCCGTGTATATCTCCCCCGCCTCCGCATAGGGCCGCACCAGCGCATCCGTGAGCTCTGCATCCTCGGCCAGATACGGCGAGAGGTCCGTGAGAAAACCGCTCTCTGCGAGGTAGGCGGTGTCGAGGCCGTTGGTGTATATGATGTCCGGCGCTCTGCCGGTGAGGATATCTGCGTTCAGCCGCTCCACGTCGGCGACGCTGTCCGCTCCCGTGGAGTAGTCGCGCAACTCTATGAGCGCACCGCCGTCCGTGCGGTTGAAGCGCGCGGCTTCGCCAATTATGTCCGCGCTGATGCCCACGCCCGCGAGCGTGAGCGTCTCGCGCTCCGGCACCTCGGAGGCCGGGGTGCTCACGAGGCGCACCAGCCAGAGCCCGTCCGCGTCGTATACGAGGCAGAGTATATCCCCCTCCCCGCTCCGGCCCAGCCAGGTCAGGAAGGAGGCGTCCACGCCCGAGTCCGTCCAGTAGAGCAGCGCCTGCGGCTCCGTCTCATCCGCAGCGAGGGACATG
>CAUAHS010000134.1 GCA_958428885.1 uncultured Eubacteriales bacterium | reverse complement strand
GATGGTCTACGCCTCGCACGGCAAGCTCGAGCCGGAGGACATCCCCCGTCTGCTCGAGACCGGCGACCGCAGGCTCACCGGTCCGACCATGCCCCCGCAGGGGCTCTACCTGCGCCGGGTCTGGTACGAGGGCGAGGTCGGCGCGATGATGCGGGAGGATTACCCGGAGGAGGCATAATGAAACACCCGGCAGGCACCATTCACCTTGCGGTACGCCGCGCTGTCATTGCGGCGCTCATCCTGGCCATAGCGGCGGCAGCCGCCGCGGCCTTTTCCCTGCGCTGGCGGGGAGACGAGGGGGGCTCTCTCACGTTCGAGAGCGCCGCGGGGGAGGTGTTTGCCGTGTTCGGGAACTCTTTCGCCGTCTGTTCGTCAACACAGTTGCAGGTATTTGACGAAAACGGCCGGAACACGCTCACGCGGGAGCTCTCCGGGGAAAATCCGGGGCTTGCGGCCTCGGACGCCGCCCTCGCCGTGTGGAGCGCGGGCGAAGAGGGTCTCCTCGTGCTCGATGCCGAGGGCAATGCCTCGGAGCTCGCGGCGGAGGGCGCCGTGTACGCCGTCTCGGCAAACGAGAGCGGCATGCTCGCGGTCACGACCGCGTGCGAGGGCTACCGCGGGCTCGTCACCGTCTACGATGCGGCGCTCAGGCCGGTGTACCGCTGGTATGCGGCCACTGCCTGGCCCATAGCCGCCGCGCTCTCGCCGGACGGCGGGAGCCTCGCCGTGCTCGCCGCCTCGGAAGAGGGCGGACAGCTGCGGCTCTTTTCGCTAGCAGGCGAGGACGAACTCGCGCGCTTTACGGCCCCCGGCGAGGTGTTCTTCGACCTCGGCTGGGTGGACGGCGGGCTCTGCCTCGTCTCCGACAGCCGCGCGGTGTTCCTCGATGCGGCGGGAGCCGTGGCGGGGGAGTATCCCTTCGGCTTCGGGCGGCTCACGGACTACGCCCTCGGCGGCGAATGCGCCGTCCTCGCCATAACGGAGGGCGGCGGGACACGACTTGTCTCCCTAGGCGGCTCGGGCGTTGAGCTCGGCAGCGAGGCGGCGCCGGGTACGGTCCGGAGCGTGGATGTGCAAAAAGGTAAAATTGCCGTGCTTTACTCCGGGAGCGCGGCGGTATATAATAAGAACCTAACGGAGCGCCGAGAGAGTGCGGAGGCCTCCGGCGCAGCGGAGCTGCTGCTGCGTGCGGACGGAGAGACGGTCACGGTCTTTTCCGGTGCGGCGAGGTATGGCCTCGTTTAGAGAAAACGCTCCCAAAGGAGGATCAACACTTGAGAACTGTAATAGATCTCGTCCTTCTCGCCATAATAATAATCAGCATCTGGTCGGGCTACAAGAAGGGCTTCATCATGGGCATCGCCGGTCTGGTGGCGATAATCGTGTCGCTTTACGCGGCGTCGCTGGTGTCCTCGGCGTTCTCGTACGAGGTCGTGCCCGCGCTGCGCCCTTTCGCCAGCGGCTATGTCGAGAGCCAGATGCAGGAGAATGTGCTGGAGGACATGGGCATCGCGAATACGGAGCTCTCCTATGAGGACATCCTCGCCGAGGACCCGGAGCTCCGCCACCAGTTCTGCGCCACCTGCTTCAAGACCTTCGGCATCTATGACGACGCCGCCGAGCAGATGGCCACCGAGGCCGAGACCTATGCCGACGAACAGGGCAGCACCATCGAGGAGGCCATAGTCGAGACGCTTTGCGCGCGCATCGCCTATATCGCGGGCGTCGTGCTGCTGTTCCTCATCTTCCTCATCGCGCTGATGACCATCGCCAACATCCCCAACCTCTCCTACCGCATCCCCAACGCCGACCTCCTCAACGACGCGGGAGGCGCGGTCATGGGCCTCGTCAACGGCATGACCTACTGCGTCCTGCTCTGCTGGGCCCTGCGCTTCCTCGGGCTCTTCATCGGGCTCGACACCCTCGGCAGCACCCTGCTCGGCAGACTCTTCCTCAAGCTCGACCTCGTCACAGCCGGGCTCGGCATCTGAGATACAAATATATGAACAAAATGTCAATTCCGAGCGCCCGGTGTTGACAAGCGCCTGAGTTGGTGATAAATTAGCACTCGAAGAAATAGAGTGCTAATTTATTTTCGCAGACTTTTTTTACAGGAGACCAGATCTATGCAACCGACGCTTTGCTCACGCTGCAAGAAAAACGTAGCCGTGATATTCATAACGAGACTCGAGGGGGGCCAGACGAAGAACGAGGGCCTCTGCCTCAAGTGCGCCCGCGAGCTGCACATAAAGCCCGTGGACGACGTGATAAACAAGATGGGCCTGTCCGACGACGAGCTGGACGGCCTGACCAACGAGATGATGGAGGCCCTGGGCAATGCCGACGGGCTGATGGACATCGAAAACAGCGACGCCGACAGCGACGACGACGGCAAGACCGCGACCTTCCCCTTCCTGAACCGCCTCTTCGGCAACATGGGCGGCCAGAAGCCGGAGAACTCCGTCCCCGGAGGCGAGCTCACGCCCGCCCAGAGCGGACCGGAGCAGCAGGGGAGCGCCCAGTCCCAGACCGGACCCCAGCAGGCGCCGCCGAGGCCGAAGAAGAAGTTTCTGGATAACTACTGCATCAACCTCACGGACCGCGCGCGCCAGGGCAAGCTGGACGCCATGATAGGACGTGAGGAGGAGCTCGAGCGCGTCATCCAGATCCTCAACCGCCGCCAGAAGAACAACCCCTGCCTCATCGGCGAGCCCGGCGTGGGCAAGACCGCCATCGCCGAGGGCCTTGCCCAGCGCATAGCCGACGGCAGGGTGCCGTACAAACTCAAGGACAAGGAGGTCTACCTCCTCGACCTCACCGCCCTTGTGGCGGGCACGCAGTTCCGCGGTCAGTTCGAGAGCCGCATGAAGGGGCTCATCGAGGAGATTCGCAAGACCGGCAACATCATCCTCGTCATCGACGAGGTGCACAATATCGTCGGCGCGGGCGACGCCGAGGGCAGCATGAACGCCGCCAACATCCTCAAGCCCGCCCTCTCGAGGGGCGAGATACAGGTCATCGGCGCCACCACCTTCACCGAGTACCGCAAGCACATCGAAAAGGACGCTGCGCTCGAGCGCCGCTTCCAGCCCGTCACCGTGGCGGAGCCCTCCATCGATGACTCCGTCAAGATACTCGAGGGCATCGCGCACTATTACGAGGAGTGCCACAAGGTCCGCATCCCGAAGGAGATGTGCCGCGAGGCCGTCGTGCTCAGCGAGAGGTACATCACCGACCGCTACCTGCCCGACAAGGCCATAGACCTCATAGACGAGGCCTGCTCCGACGTGAACCTCAAGGATAAGACCCTCGCGCGCATAGACGCCGCGCAGAAGGAGATAGACGACCTCAACAAGGAGCGGGAGCTCCTGCTCGCGGACACGGAAAACGAGCACTACGAGCGCCTCGCCGTCATCCGCACCACCATCATGCAGCTCACCGACGAGCTCAACGCCCTCAAGGCCCAGACCCCGACCCTGACGCGCGAGAACCTCGCCCGCGTCATCGAGCTCTGGACCAAGATACCCGCGAGCACGATAACCGAGGACGAGTTCGACCGCCTCAGCAAGCTGGGCGACCGCCTGCGGGAGCACATCGTGGGCCAGGACGAGGCCATAGACGCCGTCTGCGCCGCCATCAAGCGCAGCCGCGTGGGGCTTCAGGCCAAGCGCAAGCCCGTGAGCTTCATCTTCGTCGGCGGCACCGGCGTGGGCAAGACCGAGCTCGTGAAGCGCCTGGCGGCCGACCTCTTCAACTCTCCCGAGAGCCTCATCCGCCTCGACATGAGCGAGTTCATGGAGAAGTTCTCCGTCTCGCGCATCATCGGCTCGCCCCCCGGCTACGTCGGCTATGACGAGGCCGGCCAGCTGACCGAGAAGATACGCCGCAAGCCCTATTCCGTTGTGCTCTTCGACGAGATAGAGAAGGCGCACCCGGACGTCATGAACATCCTGCTGCAGATCCTCGACGACGGCCACATCACCGACGCCCAGGGCAGGAACATCAACTTTGAGAACACGGTCATCATCATGACCACGAACGCAGGCAGCAACACCAAGAACGGCTCCCTCGGCTTCGTCGGCACCGCCGCGGACAAGGACCGCGAGCGCGCGATGAAGGCCCTCGGCGACTTCCTGAGGCCCGAGTTCATAAACCGCGTGGACGAGATCATCTGCTTCAACAAGCTGACCGAGGACAACTTCCGCTCCATCGCCGGCCTCATGCTGGGCGAGGTGCGCGATCTCATGCGCGAAAAGGGCATGGAGCTCACCTGGGACGAGAGCGTCATAGACTACCTCGTGAAGAAGAGCCACAGCCTGACCTACGGAGCGCGGAACCTGAGAAGGACGATACAGAAGGATATAGAGGACGCCATGGCCTCCGTCATAGTGGACGGCAGGCGCGGCAACGTGCGGGCGATACACCTCACGTCCGACGGCGAAAAAGTAAATGTGGAGGCTGAATGAGGCATGATAAGGTTTGAGAGCGACTATCTGGAGGGCGCACTGCCCGAGGTCATGGACGCCCTGGTCCGCACCAATCTGGAGCAGACCCCGGGCTACGGCGAGGACGCACACTGTGCGCACGCGGCGGAGCTGATACGTGAAAAGTGCAAGGCTCCCGACGCGGCGGTACACTTCCTCGTGGGCGGCACGCAGGCGAACATGACCGTGATAGCCGCGGCTCTCAGACCGCATCAGGCCGCCGTGGCGGCGGAGACGGGGCACATCGCCGTGCACGAGACCGGCTCCGTCGAGGCCACGGGCCACAAGGTCATCACCCTGCCCAGTGCGGACGGCAAGATAAGCGCCGGGCAGGTCAAGGCCCTGGTCGAGGCACATTGGGCCGACTCCACGCACGAGCACCAGCCCCAGCCCGCGCTGGTGTACATCTCCCAGCCGACCGAAAACGGCACTGTGTACTCCCTCGCCGAGCTCGAGGCGATCAGCGCCGTGTGCCGGGAGAAGGGCCTGCTGCTGTTCGTGGACGGCGCCCGCCTCGGCGCAGCTCTCGCGAGCTCGGACGTGAGCCTTGCTGACCTCGCCCGGCTGACCGACGTGTTCTACATAGGCGGCACCAAGCTCGGTGCGCTCTTCGGCGAGGCGGTGGTGATAATGAACGAGGCGCTAAAGCGCGACTTCCGCTACATCATCAAGCAGCGCGGCGGCATGTTTGCGAAGGGCCGGCTGCTGGGCGTGATGTTTGAGACGCTGATGTCGGACGGGCTCTATGAGCGCACCGGCGAACGCGAGGTCGCCCTGGCGCAGAAGCTGCGCTCGGCCTTCGAGGCCAAGGGTTGGCCGCTGATGTACGACTCGCCGACGAATCAGCAGTTCCCGATAGTGCCCGACACCGTGCTTGAAAAGCTCGCCGAGCGCTATACCTTCTCCGACTGGGCCCGCACGGACGAGAGCCACCGCGCCGTCCGGTTCTGCACCAGCTGGGCCACCCGCGAGCGCGACGTCGACGCACTCATCGCCGATATCGAAAAAGCCTAAACATCCTCTGCGCGCAACGCGCGCGTTTGAAAGTTTCGCCCGCCTTTTCAAAGGCGGTGGAGTCCAGAGGCAAAGCCTCTGGTCGCCCGCCGCAGCGGGCGAAATCCCCTTTTTGCTCTAAAAAGATCAGGAAGGGGGTCCAAGGGGGAAACC
>CAUAHS010000133.1 GCA_958428885.1 uncultured Eubacteriales bacterium | reverse complement strand
GTCCTGCCCGCCTCGCTCAGCCGCGAGCTGCTGACAGACGTACTGCGTGGCGACCTGGGCTTCAACGGCCTGATAACGACGGACGCCACCATCATGGGCGGCTACTGCCAGGCCATGGAGCGCCGCCGGGCCATACCCACCTCCATCGCCGCCGGCTGCGATATGCTGGTGTTCTCCACGGACATATACGAGGACCTCGAGTACATGCGCCTCGGTCTCGAGGACGGCATACTCAGCCGCGAGCGTTTGGACGAGGCGGTGACCCGCGTTCTGGCCCTCAAGGCCCGCGCCATCGCGGAAAAGCACATTCCGGAGGTTTTCGCCGCCGAGTGGCAGGCCGACTGCGCCCGAAAGGCGGTCACGGTCGTCAAGGATACGCAGCGGCTCATTCCCGCCGCCGGGTTCAGGGAGGTGCGGCTGGTCATCGTGGGTGAGAGCACCCTTGCAGGCGGCGAAGAGCTGGCCGGGACCGCGTCGAAAATGCTCCGTGACCGCGGATTTGACGTCAGCCTCTACGACCCGATGGCGGATGAACTGCACGGCAGCGCCGGACTGCCCGGCGACAGGCTCACCCTCATCCTCGCCAACTGTCCGACGGCCAGCAACCAGACCGCCGTGCGCCTCAACTGGTGCCGCAAGCACGCCCTGGACGACCCGCGTTTCATAAACGAGGAGACGACCGCGATGATCTCCCTCGCAAACCCCTACCATCTCCAGGACGCACCGCGCGTGCGCACCTATATAAACGCATACACCCCCGTGCCCGCCGCACTTGAGGCGGCGCTCGACGTGCTTACCGGACGTGCTCCGGCCCTGGGCAGCAGTCCCGTGGACGCCTTCTGCGGACTGCCGGACACGCATTTTTGAGGAGGCGGCAGCATGAAATTTAAGGCAGTTATTTTTGACCTCGACGGCGTGCTCGTCTCGACGGACGAGCAGCACTATCAGGGCTGGAAAGCCCTCTGCGACCGCTTGTCCATCCCCTTCGACAGAGAGACGAACAACCGTTTCCGCGGTGTGAGCCGCATGGCCTGCGTGGACATCCTGGAGGAGATTTCAGGCCGGAGCTTCACGCCGGAGCAGAAACTCGAGTACGCTGCATGGAAGAACGAGCGCTACCGCAGCCTGCTCAGCACCCTCTCTCCCGAATCGGTGACGGCGGAGGTGCGCACGACGCTCGACTCTCTCAGAGCGCGCGGGCTGAAGCTGGCCGTAGGTTCCTCCAGCAAGAACGCAAAGTTCATCCTCGAGCGCATCGGCCTCGGCGACTATTTCGACGCGGTGTCCGACGGCACCAACATCAGCCGCTCCAAGCCCGACCCCGAGGTGTTCCTCAAGGCCGCCGAGTTTCTCGGCATGCCCGCGTCCGACTGCCTTGTGGTGGAGGACGCCGTCTCGGGCGTTGAGGCTGCTCACAACGCCGGTATGGCCGCCGCCTCACTCGGCGACGCCGCCGCACACGGCTGCGGCGACTATGTGCTCTCGAGTTTCGGCGGCTTGCTGGACGTCTGCGTGTGAGGCGTGAAAATTAAATAGTTAGGTACCTTGACATTTGCGGCCGAAGCTGGTATAGTGCAAATTACAAGGTACCTAATTATTTTATGGAGGTGCAAGACCATGCCGACCGAAAACAGAGCGGACGTGTGCCCGCGCTGCCCACGCGGCTGCCCGCTGGACGCCCCCGGCTGCCTGAGGGGCGAGATATACGCCCGGTCCCTGGGCTCCGGCCCGGCGCCCGAGCTTGGCGCGGACTTTGACGGCGGCCCACATGGCCCCCACGAACACGACCCCCTTCAGGAGCGCTCCGCCGAGCCCCATCCCCATGACCATGGCCCCCACAGGCACGATGCTCCCACGCCCCCTCACGACCATCACCCGGGCCCCCGCGGACACGGGCACGGACCTGGGGAGGATGCTCCGCCGCCCCACGGTCACGGACCGCACGGACCCGGGCGCCCGGGAGAGGACGCCCCTCCCCCGCCGCCGCATGGGCACGGACCGCACGGTCATGACCGGGGTTCCAGGCCGGTGCCGCCGGAGCCGGAACCGGACCGGGACAGCCTGACGGGTCTGATGCGCCGCTGCGGGCACTGCCTTGTCCACCGCGTGGGCGCACCGGGCAGCCGTGAGCGTATGCTCCGGCTTCTGGCCGAACGCGGGGACATGAGCCAGAGCGACTTTGTGTATCTGCTGGAACTGCGCAGCGCGTCGGTGAGCGAGCTGCTGGGCAAACTTGAGGCCCAGGGCCTCATCACCCGCCGCCGCAGCGAGACCGACCGCCGCGGGGTGACCATAAGCCTGACCGATGCCGGGCGCTCCAGTCTCCCCGCCGCCGGTGACGCAGATGCAGCCTTTTCCACCCTGACGGATGCCGAGCGAGCCGAGCTCAAGACTCTGCTGCAAAAGCTTCTCTCCGTCTGGGAGGAGGCAAGGGAATAGAAAAGACCCCGGCCTGCCTGAAAACGGCGGGCCGGGTTGTTTTTTCGTATGTGTCAGGCCTTTTTTCTCGCCCTCCGGCGGCTCAGGGTGGAGCAGATGGCGCCGTGGGGGCAGGCTTTGATGCACTCGCCGCAGCGGATGCACTCGGGGCTGTTGGGCGTCTCGTTGGCGTGGATGCCGAAACCGCAGGCACGGGCGCAGAGGCCGCAGTCCACGCACTTTTCGCTGTCCACCTCGTAGCGGTAGAACGCGATGGGGTTGAAGAGCCCGTAGATCGCGCCCAGCGGGCAGAGATAGCGGCAAAATGGCCGGTACACCACCACGGAGAGCAGCAGCAAGACGACCAGTATGGCGACCTTCCAGTTGAAGATCCAGCCCAGCGCCGATTGCAGTGCCGGATTCGAGGCGACTAGCGGGATGCCCGCAAAGAGCGTGCCGCTCGGGCAGATGTACTTGCAGTACCAGGGGCTGCCCTGGCCGACCACGTCGAGCGCGGTCAGCGGCAGGATTATCACAAAGCCAACCAGCACAACGTAGCGCAGATACTTGAGCACCCGGTCGCCGGGCAGGCGCTTGAGTTTCTTCGGGAAGGGTATCTTGTGCAGCAGGTCCTGCACAAGTCCGAAGGGGCAGAGCCAGCCGCAGACAAAGCGGCCCAGCACCGCGCCGAAAAACAGCAGGAAACCCACGACATAGAACGAGAACCAGTGGTTTCTGTCGCCGAGCACGGCCTGAAGCGAGCCTATCGGGCAGGCGCCGAGCGCACCCGGGCAGGAGTAGCAGTTGAGGCCCGGGACGCAGACGCGCTTGAGCTCGCCCTTGTATATCGTCCCCTTGGCAAAGCCGGCGGCGTAGCCGTTCGTGAGCGCCGTCCAGCACAGCTGCACCACCGTGCGCACGTTGCGCCGGAGCGCGCCTAGCAGCTTAGCCAAGGCCGATGCACTCCAGACAGATGTTGACGGCCTTGCGCAGGACTATCTCGTTCTCGCCCAGCGCCATGCCTATGCCGACGAAGGCCGCACCCAGAACGGCAAGGGCGGCGGCAATTGCGTCTCTGCTGCGGCGGCTCATGACTCGAGGCTCCCCAGCAGCTCGTCGGCTACGGCCTTCCAGCCGTCGAGGTCGTTCGAGCCAAGATAGGCCTTGCCCACCTGCTTGCCCTCGCTGTCCACAAACAGCGTGGTCGGCACTCCGCTCACCTGGGAGAGCAGGCCGTTGAGGCCCTCGCCGGGGACGATGTGCGTATAGTTTGCGCCCGTCTCGGCGACGATGTCGCGTGCGAGGGAGAGCTGCTTCTCATCGAGGTTGCCGTCGGAGTCCGTCACATCGGAGACGAGGCCGACGATCTGCAGGCCCTTGTCCGCGTACTCGGAGGCCAGAGTGCCGAGCTCGGGCATCTCGGAGATGCACGGTCCGCAGAATGTGGCCCAGATGTTCACCATCGTGAGCTTGTGGTCGGCAAAAACGCTCTGGTCAACGCTGTTGCCGTCGAGGTCGGTCGTGGAAAAGCTGCTGAGTATGCCGGCCGTCTGCCCGCTGTCCGAGGCTTCTGCGGCATCCGGGCTTGCCTCAGGCGCCGCCTGACCGCAGGCGGTCAGCATCAGCAGGCAGAGCGCGGCGATGAGTATCAGAAATTTTTTCATGGCTTTCTCCTTTTCGTCAGAGATGGCACATTATACATGTTAGCGTACCCTTACGTCAAGGCGGCGATTGTAAACGTTGTGTGTATAAATTAAAAACGGGGGAGCCTGAGCTCCCCCGTTTTTTTCTTCGCGGTCTTATTCCTTGACGGCGATGGCCTCGATCTCGACCAGGGCGCCCTTGGGCAGATCCTTCACGGCGAAGGCGGCACGGGCGGGGCAGTCACCGTTGAAGAACTTGGCGTACACCTCGTTCATGGGGCCGAAATCGGCGATGTGGGCGAGCAGCACGGTGGTCTTGACGACGTCCTCGTAGCCGAATCCGGCTTCGGCGAGGATGGCGCCGACGTTCTTGAGGCTCTGCTCGGTCTGGCCCTTGATGTCGTCGGCGGCAAAGGCGCCGGTGGCGGGGTCGATGGGGATCTGGCCGGAGACGAACACCATGCGCCCGGAGGCAGCGATGCCCTGGGAGTACGGGCCGATAGCGGAGGGGGCCTTGTCGGTGGCTATGACTTTCTTCATGTGTAACGCTTCCTTCCTGAATTACTCGTTCACGATGACGGTGCCGGTCTTGCCGTCGATACCGTCGCGGGCCTTCTCCAGCAGGGTGATGAGCGCGCGGCGGCCGGGTTTGGACGCGGCAAAGCGCATTGCGGCCTGGACCTTCGGCAGCATGGAGCCGGGGGCGAAGTGGCCCTCAGCGCAGTACTGCTCGGCCTCGGCGACCGTGATGTTGTCCAGCCACTTCTGCTCCGGCTTGCCGAAGTTGATGGCGGCCTTCTCAACGGCGGTGAGGATGATGAGATAGTCGGCGTCAAGCTGCTCGGCGAGGACCTCGCTGGCGAAGTCCTTGTCGATGACGGCGGCTGCGCCCTTGAGGTGGTGCCCCTCGGTGGTGAACACGGGGATACCGCCGCCGCCGCAGGCCACGACGATGTGGTCGCTGTCGACAAGGGCACGGATGGTGTCCAGCTCGACGACCGCCTTCGGCTTCGGCGAGGCGACAACGCGGCGATAGCCTCTGCCTGCGTCCTCGACGACCTGATAGCCGCGCTCGGCGACCATCTTGTCGGCCTCCTCCTTCGTCATGAAGGAGCCGATGGGCTTGGTCGGGTTCTTGAAGGCGGGGTCCTCGGGGTCGACCTCGACCTGAGTCAGCACGGTGGCGACGCCCTTCGTAATGCCGCGGTCGAGCAGCTCTTCACGCAGGGCGTTCTGCAGGTCGTAGCCGATGTAGCCCTGGCTCATGGCGACGCAGACGGAGAGCGGGCAGGGGATGTACTTCTCCGGGTTGGAGCGGGTCAGCTCGGTCATGGCGGCCTGGATCATGCCCACCTGGGGGCCGTTGCCGTGCGCTATGATGACCTCGTTGCCGCCCTCGATTAGGTCGGCGATGGCCTTTGCAGTCTGCTTGACGGCTATCATCTGCTCGGGAAGATTATTGCCCAGGGCGTTGCCGCCGAGGGCGACTACTATGCGCTTACCCATTATTATAACACCTCATTTTAAAATTTAAAGGCCGAAGCCCCGACTGTCCGCGGTGGCTTTTGAGGCTGCGGTCAGCCGGGGCAGATTGTTGCGTCCTCAGCAGAACTTGCGCTTCTGGGCGCGGTCTTCGAGGGCTTTGAGGGCGGCGGCGGGGTCGGCGGTCTTGGCGAGGAAGATCATCG
>CAUAHS010000132.1 GCA_958428885.1 uncultured Eubacteriales bacterium | reverse complement strand
CCCAGCTCCGTCGTGACCGATGACCAGGGTTCCTTCGTCAAGGTCGACGGCGAACGCCGTGTCAAGGACGTCATGGTCGGCGGCAAGCCCATCGACCTCAAGGCCACCTACACCCTCGCCAGCCACGACTACATGCTCCGTGACGGCGGCGACGGCATCAACATGTTCATGGATCTCGAGCCCGTAAGCGAGGGCACCATGGCCGACAACGAGGTCCTCATCAGCTACATCACCGAGTACCTGAACGGCGTCGTTCCCGATGAGTATGCCAAGCCTCAGGGCCGCATCACCATCAAGGAAGCCGACACCGGCGTGTTCACCGACGTCGTCGAGGGCAAGTGGTACTACGACGCCGTAATGACCGCCTATGAGAAGGAGATCATGAACGGTATCACCGATACCACCTTCGAGCCCCTGACCGCCATGAACCGCGCCATGCTCGTGACCATGCTCTACCGCCTTGAGGGCTCCCCCGCCGTCGAGGGCAATGTCTCCGAGGTCTTTGCCGACTGCAAGGACGGCAGCTACTACGCCAACGCCGTGCTGTGGGCATCCCAGAACAAGATAGTCTCCGGACGCGGTGAGTCCGCCTTCGCTCCTCTCGCCACCATGACGAGGCAGGAGATGGCCGTCATCCTCTACAACTACTCCGTGTTCAAGGGCGCCGCTGAGGTCACCGAGCCCGAGCTCACCTACGCCGACGCCGAGTCCGTCGCCTCCTGGGCCGCCGCCGCTGTGGATTACTGCACCGACGCCAAGCTCATGAACGGCGTGACCGACACCACCTTCGACCCCGCCGGCAGCGCCAACCGTGCCATGGGTGCGACCGTCATGGTCCGCATCATCGAGGCTGCTGCCTGAGTCAGAGCTAAAACCCAATAAAAAAGCACCCGCCGTGAGGCGGGTGCTTTTTTGCGCCTTGTTCAGTTGTTGTACCAGGCTCCGGGGTCGGGTCCGCGGTCCTGTCCGCGGGCGGCGTCCTGCTCTCTCAGCATGGAGTAGTAGAGGGCGTAGGTGCTCTCGGTGTAGGGCAGGGTGTAGACAGAGACGAAGGGAATGATGGACAACAGCGCCCAGCCGATGAAGCTCAGGTCCAGGATAAAGAGCTCCGCCTTGTGGCCGACCATGAGCCTCTTGCTCTCCCGGATGCACTCCATGATGCCCATCTCCGGGTGGTCGAGCAGCAGGTACAGTGCCTGGCGATAGCGGTAAGCGGCGATGATGCCGGGGATGATGAAGAGAAGCGACCACAGCGCAGTGAAAATGCCGGTGAGGATGTTCAGGCCGATTATCTTGAGGAAATTCTGGAAGCTGTCCATGAGGTTCCAGAGACTGTTCTGCTGCTGCCTTATCATGCGCAGCACGAACACGACGAAGCCCGCGTAGAGCAGCCAGGTCATGAAGTTGAGCAAAAGGTCGATGACATAGGCAAAGATGCCGGGCCTGACCGAGATGTACCAGCGCACGGCCACATCCGGGTTTTCAAGGAAGGTGCCGGAGCCCAGAAGCTGTGCCAGCGTGAGCCCATCCACACGCATGAGCCTGGCGGAAAGCAGGCTTATGATGTACATCACTGCGCAGTAGATGAGCGCCGTGATGTACGGGCTGACGGCGGAGTTGCGCATCGACTCACGCGCGCGGGCCTTTAGTTCGACGCGGTTATAATACATATAGATGCTCCTTTCAGAGTGCATACATAAAGATATTTTACACCATAATGCAGGACCCGGCAAGAGAGTAAATGCCTCTTGCGCTTGCGCAGCGTAGTGGTATAATAATATAATTATGAAATTCTATTTTATGCGATAGTTCGCGGGAAGGGAAGCGGGCCTCCGAGGGGGGCAGACGGCTTATGAATTACAGTGACTGGAATATACCGCCGGAGGGACCGGAGATACCGGCGGACCTCACCGGGGCGGGCTATACCCCGCTGCTTGCGGCGCTGTTGTGCCGGCGGGGGATAAGGACGCCGGAGGAGGCGGAGAGTTTTCTGCACGGCGGACCGGAGCTTTTGGGCGACCCCATGCTGCTGCAGGACATGGACAAGGCTGCGGCGAGGGTGCGCCTGGCGATAGAGCGGCACGAGACCGTCGCCGTGTTCGGCGACTACGACGTGGACGGCATAACCTCCGCCTGCCTCGTGACGAGCTTCCTGCGCTCCAAGGGCCTCAAGTGCGAGCCATACATACCGGACCGCATGGAGGAGGGCTACGGTCTGAACCTTGCCGCCATGGACACCATAAAATCCCGTGGAGCAAGCCTTATAGTCACGGTGGACTGCGGCATAACCGCGGCACAGGAGGCGGAATATGCCGCCTCGCTGGGCATGGACATGGTCGTAACGGACCACCACGAATGCGGGGCATGTCCCCTGCCTGAAGCTGTGGCTGTGGTGGACCCGAAGCGGCCGGACAGCCGCTATCCCAACGCCGACCTCGCGGGCGTGGGCGTGGCCTTCAAGCTGCTGTGCGCCGTGGAAGGCGACGCCGAGGGCGTGCTTGCGCAGTACGCCGACCTCATCGCCACCGGCACCGTGGCCGACGTCATGCCCCTCACGGGCGAGAACCGCTATATAGTCCGGCTCGGGCTCGAGATGCTCAACCACTCCGCAAGACCGGGCATCCGCGCGCTGCTGTCCGAGTCAGGAGCATTGGGAAAAAGAGTGAGCGCCTCCACCGTGGGCTTCACGCTTGCGCCGAGGCTCAACGCCGCCGGCCGGCTGGGTCACGCCGACGTCGCCGCAAGGCTGCTGCTCACCACGGACGAGGACGAGGCCGCCCGCCTCGCCGCCGAGCTCTGCCGCCTGAACCGCGAGAGGCAGGAGATCGAGCACGGCATATACGAGGAGGCGCGCGAGCTGCTGAGCGCCGAGCGCCCCACGGAGCCCATCGTTCTCGCCGCAGAGGGCTGGCATCAGGGCGTCATAGGCATCGCGGCTTCCAAGCTGGCGGAGGAGTTCTCCCTGCCGGCCATAATGATCTGCCTGGACGGCGAGAGCGGCAAGGGCTCCTGCCGCAGCTGCGGGGGCTTCAACCTCTTCGACGCGCTATCCGCCTGCTCGCAGTGGCTGGAGGGCTTCGGCGGACACGCATTGGCGGCTGGACTTTCGATAAAGCGCGAGCATGTGGACGACTTCCGTGCCGCACTCGCCGAATATTACCGCAGTGCACCGCCGGCTGAGGCGCCCTGCCTCGTCTGCGACCTGCGTGTGGAGGACCCGGCGCTGCTCTCCATGGCCTGCGTCGAGTCGCTTGAGGAACTCGAGCCATACGGTACCGGCAATACCCGGCCGACGCTCTGCATCGTGGATGCGCTGCTGGACAAGGTCACGCCGATAGGCGGTGGCCGCCACCTCAAGCTCCGGCTTGAGAAGGGCGGGGTTTTCTTCGACTGCGTCATGTTCTCAAGGCGCGAGGAGGACCTCGGCGCACGCGAGGGCGACAGGGTCGACGCCGCCTTCTACCCGCAGATAAACGAATACCACGGTCACCGCTCCGTACAGCTGCTGATGACGGAGCTGAGGCAGACGGACACCATGCCGCTTTGCCTTGACATTCTCGCTGACAAACTGCCCGGACCTTGGGCCGGCTCCGACCTCTGCCCGGACAGGAGCGACTTCGTGCGGGTCTGGCGCTGGCTGGAGCGGCGGGGCGGCAGCGCGGGCGGAGAGGTCGCCGACATCGCTGGCTGGCGCCCGGGCGGGATGCACCCGGCGAAATTGCTGATCTGTCTGCGCGTCATGCGTGACCTCGGCCTTGTAAAAGCCGAGCGCAGCGGGAACAATATCCGCGTGCACATGTGTCCGCGGCAGGGCAAGGCCGACCTTGCCTCGCACCCCATACTGATAAAGCTCAAGGCATACAGAGATCGATACCGCAGAGGGAGGTGAGCCCGTTGATGCCTGGAATGAAAAGCAACCCTAAATCAGAATACCGGGACGAGATAATAAGGGCCCAGTCCTCAACGCCGATAATGGACCCCGAGGATTGCTGGAAGAGCCTGGAGGCCAAGATCCGCTCCGGCAACATCACCATGGACATGGGCCGGGTGAGGGACGCATACGAGTACGCCGTGAAGCTCCACGAGGGGCAGAAGCGGCGTGACGGCTCGCCCTACGTCACGCACTGCGTGGCCACGGCCGAGATCATCGCCGAGCAGGGGCTCGACGAGGACTCCATAGTCGCCGCGCTGCTGCACGACGTTATCGAGGACACGCCCGCCACCTATGACGACGTAAAGCGCCAGTTCGGCTCCACCGTGGCGGACATCGTCGAGGGCGTCACCAAGCTGACGCGCGTGCAGTACACGAGCCACGAGGAGGAGCAGGCCGAGAACCTGCGCAAGATGCTCATCGCCATGGCGAAGGACATCCGCGTCATCCTCATCAAGATAGCCGACCGGCTGCACAACATGCGCACCATGGACTATCAGAGCAAGGAAAAGCAGCTCATCAAGAGCGCGGAGACTATGGAGATCTACGCCCCCATCGCCCACCGGCTCGGCATGCAGAAGATAAAGTGGGAGCTGGAGGACCGCTCGCTCTACTACCTCGACCGCGAGGGCTACAAGGAGATAACCGAGGCGCTCTCCACACGCATGGACACCCTGCGGGTGTTCATGGACAAGGTGGAAAAGCAGATCCAAAAGCGCATGGACGACGAGGGCATAGACGCCACGGTCTACGGCCGCATAAAGCACATTTACAGCATCTACCGCAAGATGTTCGCCCAGCAGCTCGATATAAACGGCATCTTCGACCTCTGCGCCTTCCGCGTCATCGTGGACAGCATCCCCGACTGCTACAACGCGCTGGGCATGATACACGACATGTACAAGCCCGTGCCCGGCAGATTCAAGGACTACGTCTCCACGCCCAAGCCCAACGGCTACCAGAGCGTACACACGACCGTCATAGGCTCCGAGGGCATTCCCTTCGAGGTACAGATACGCACCTGGGACATGCACCTCACCGCCGAATACGGCGTCGCCGCGCACTGGAAGTACAAGTCCGGCGAGCAGGGCGTCAAGGAGGGCGACGAGGAGAAGTTCGCCTGGGTGCGCCGCCTGCTCGAGGCCCAGCAGGAGACGGACGCCACGGAGTTCGTCCACGACCTGAAGATAGACATGTTCGCGGACGAGGTGTTCGTGTTCACGCCCTCGGGCGACGTCATAAATCTCCCCGCGGGCGCCACGCCCATAGACTTCGCCTATGCAATACACTCCGGCGTCGGCAACAGCATGGTAGGCGCCTCGGTCAACGGACGCATCGTCACCTTCGACCACGTGCTGCAAAACGGCGACATCGTCGAGGTCCGCACCTCCAAGAGCGCCCCTGGCCCGAGCCGTGATTGGCTCCAGCTCGCCAAGAGCTCCAGCGCGCGCACCAAGATAAAGCAGTGGTTCAAAAAGGAGAAACGCGAGGAGAACGTCCAGCGCGGTCGGGACATGTTCGAGACCGAGCTCAAGCGCAACGGCCTCACCATGGCCGACGTCCTGGACGAGGACGTCCTGCCGCACATCCTCAAGAAGCTCTCCGTGCCATCCATGGACGAGCTCTACGCCGCGATAGGCTACGGCGGCCAGACCGCCGTGCGCAGCGTCAACCGCGTCAAGGACGAGCTCTCGCACATCAAGCGGCCTGAGAAAAAGACCGTCCTCGACAAGATCAACGAGCAGGCCGAAAAGCGCGTGTCCCGCCCGCAGAAGGCGGTTCACGGCATCCTGGTCGAGGGGCTGGACAACTGCCTCATCAAGTTCTCCAAGTGCTGCACCCCCG
>CAUAHS010000131.1 GCA_958428885.1 uncultured Eubacteriales bacterium | reverse complement strand
CGGCAGGCGGATGAGCGCGAGCCAGTGGAAATCGCCCTTGCGCGTGAGGTCGACGCCCCGCCCGTCCTCCGTCCACCAGAGGCCCTCCAGCGGCGGCACGACGTAGTCGAAATAGCCCTCCGGCGCACTGCCGGAGAGTCGGCTCATCTTTATCGTGTACGCCACGGCGTAGAGCATGCCCACGGCGGCCTTGTACTCGCCGTCCTCGGCGTTGGGGTCGCCCTTGCCGCGCACGGCGAGATAGGGCAGCTCGGGTATCTCGATGAGATGCGGGGTGCGTGCCGGGAGATAGAACTCCGGGAACTCCTTTTTGAAGTCAAATGCAGCCATGTTTCCTCCTTTTCGGCCGCTCTGAGGCCCTCAGCGCCTCGCAGGTGAGCGAGGCGAGAGCCGTGAGCGTCTCCGTGTCGTCTATGTCCTCGACGAGTATGTAGTCCTTCGCACCCTCGTAGGGCGGAGCCATGGGCAGGTCCGGGAAGGCCGAGCGCACCGCCTCCGTGGGCTTGATGAAGAGCTGGTCCGCGCAGACGACGGCGAAGAACAGCCCGTCGCAGAAGAGCCCGTACTCCCCGAACATCCGCTTCGCCCGGACCCTCCCCGCGCCCTGAAGCTGCTCCGTGACATAGTCGATGAAGCCCCTGTCAGTCGCCATCCGTTCCGCCTCCTTTTAAAGAAATGCTTTTTTACAGGCTTGATAATTATAGCACGATCACGCAAAAGCCGGGTCGCTCCCTCACCAACGCTGCTCGAAATAGCCCAGGCGGAGCATTTCACGCCAGCGGGGTTCTTCGAGGTACTTCACGTCCTCGGTGACATAGACGCTGCCGGTCTCGTCCTCGTGGTACACGCGGGTGAGGCGGTCGTTTTCGCGGAGAAAGAGCCAGCGGTAGAAGCGGTTTTCGCAGGCGAAGTCGTGGCTGTCGAAGCAGGGGAAGCGCTCGGCGAGATAGAGCACCTCCCGGCCGCAGCGGTCGCGGCAGAAGGTCTTGGTCTTGTCGTGCTCGGTGAAGAGCTCCGAGAGAGTGCCGTAGCGGCGTCCTGCGGCGGTGAAGCCGCCCGCGAGGGAGTATTTCACGGTGCTCTCGTGCGGCTCACGCACTCTGAGCGGTCCGCCGTCAGCCCCGCGCTCGCGGCTCACCCAGCGCACTGCGACGGTCGAATAGCTTGCGAGCTTGTAGCCCGCGCGCCTGCCGGGTCCGGCTGCCTCGAGCACCATCTCCCCGCTCCACGGCTCTGTCGTTTCCCCTGTGCCAAGTGCCCTTTTGAGTTTCTCCAGCATGGTATCGCCTCCCCCTTGAAGATTTGGACGATTATACCATCCCACCCCGCGCCTGTCACCTGTTTTCGGCGCGAAAACGGAAAAATTCAGGGATAGTTCATGTATTGACAAGGCCGCTGTGATATGCTCGCGGCATCCCCAAAAAGGAGGCCGACATGGAGACGAATTTCACCTTTCTCATATCCCCCGCCGACGCCGTGGCGCTCGAAGAGCAGGTCAGCCGCGCGCTGGAAAAGCGCGTGGAGCTCGCCTCGCGTGAGCAGCTGCCCAAGCTCTGGGAGCTCACGGACAAGCTCAACAGCGTTGAAAAGGTCCCGGAGGACGTGCTCGGGAACCGGCGCCGCCGGCGGAGGGCGCTGGGCCTTTTCTGCTGGCTGCTGAGCCTCGCGCTCATCGTGCCGTGCGCCATGCAGCCCCGGGAGCTGCTCTGGCCGCTCATCGTCGGTGCGGCCTGCTTTGTGGTGGGCTCGGCGTCGCTGTGGCGGTACGCCCCGCGCCTGCTGGGCGTGGCGGGGCTCATCGCCGGGGCGCTGCTCTGTCTTGGCGCGCTCGTCAGCCGTGAGGAGCTCGGCGGGCTGCTCTGGCCGGGGCTCGTCTGTCTGCTGCTCGGCATTGCGGGCCTGCTCAAGCGCCGCTTTGCCCGCCCCAGCGCCTATGACCGCGCGGCGGAGCAGCTGCTCTCGCGCGAGCTCTCCCCCGCCGACGCCGCAAAGCTGCGTGTGAGCTTTTCGGACGAGGGCATGTCCCTCACGCAGGAGGATAACGCCGGGGCGTCACGCTGCTACGGCTACGGCGACTTCGAGTGCGTCGTCGAGACGGCGGACCTGCTGCTGCCAGTCTACGCCGGCTGCGTCACCCTGCTGCAAAAGAAGGACCTGCTCACCGGCACGCTGCCGGAGCTGAGGGAGCTCCTCTCCGCACATGTGAAGTACGCCGAGGTCAAATAAAGTTCCTGCCCGGGGCGATCAGCTGTTGAATCGCCCCCGGCTTTGTGGTAAGATAAACACAGTTTTTCGTTTTTGTCTTTATTTTGAGGGGAGGGTCGGGATGCCGAAGGTAGCCTATTCCGAGGCCGAGCGCGAGCGCATACGCGGCGAACTTGTCTCCACAGCGCTGGAGCTGATGGCCAGGCAGGGCATACAGCACACGACGGTGGAGCAGATATACCGCGCCGTGGGCATCTCGAGGAGCTTTTTCTACACCTTCTTCCCCACCAAGGAGGACCTCATCGTCGAGACGCTCTATCTCCAGCAGCCGAGGATACTCGAGTACGCGCGCGCTCTGATGGCCGACCCGGCGCTGAGCTGGCGGGAGGCGGTGCGGCGCTTTCTCCACTCCTGCTGCTACGGCGAGCAGCACGGCATCGCGGTGCTGACGGTGGAGGAGCAGCAGCTCATCTTCCGGCGGCTCTCGCCCGAGAGTTACGCCGCCTTCCGGGAAAAACAGGCCCGGCTCTTCGGCGGCATCCTCGAGAGCTTCGGCATCCGTGCGGACCGGGAGCGGATAAGCCTCTTCATAAACCTCAGCCTGACCGTCATGATAGTCCGCCGGGGCATACCGGACACGCTGCCCCTCTTCGTGCCCGAGGCGGCGGACGCTACGGCCGCTTTTCAGATCGACGCCATCGTGGACCGCCTCGAATCGTTCCGGCGGGAAAGTGAATAGGTCCGTCCGGGCGCTCCGGCGGATCTGTTTTTTGCGCAGAATAAATACAAATTTATGATTTTGTATTTATTATAAGAAAAAATCAGGAGGAAAACTCACATGGGACTTTTCGGCAAGCTCTTCAAGGGCCCGGAGATCGACATGGAAAAGAGCGCGGCGAACGCGCGGCGGATGCGTGAGCTCTTCAACGACGCGGTGGAAAACGGGGACGACTTCCGGCTTATCTACGGCTACACGGAGGACGTGAGCCGCTTCAACTACGGCTTCGTCCACGGCAGCAAGACGAAGATAGGCAGCCTCATCGTGGGCTGGAACGAGGCCGCAGAGACGATCATCGTGGTGCCCACCGTGCCCGACCTGAGCGGCCGGGGCGAGGCTGTGGTCTACCGCCGCTCCGGCATCCTCAAGGCCTATCGGAACAAGTACCCCACCGACGCCTTCGTCATCTACCCCGACAAGCGCGGCTACATAGCCATCAACGCCTACGACTGGCTCGACGACGAGAAGCTCTACGTCTACGTCTCCCAGGACGAGGAACTTGCCGCCTTCACCGACTTCTTCACCAAGAAGTTCGCCACGAAATGAAAAGCACCCCCGGCATCGTCGGCCGGGGGTGTTTTGACGCTCAGCTGCGGAGCTTGTGGCAGTACTGCGTGCAGAGTTTGTCCGTGCACTCGGAGCACTTGAGCGCCGCATTGGCGTGGTCCCAGAAGCGCTCCGGGTACATCATGACGCAGAGCTCCCAGACCAGCCAGGCGGCTATGGCCATTAGCACGAGCGAGCGCGCGAAAAAGCCGTCCATGAAGATGAGCGGCGAGAACATCATCAGATGGTCCCAGTTGAAGATGCGGCAGGTGGTGCAGCAGCGGTTCTTCATTATGAGCCGGAAGGGGCACCAGATGAGCACGCAGATGAGGTCGCAGACGTAGAACACCACCGAGATCATGAAGAGCGCGATGCGGTCGATGACGCCGAAGCGGTAGAGCAGCCCTATCGCCGCGATGAGTAGGCACCAGAGGATGAACACCTTGTACGCCGCCTTCGTCGTGGACCTTATGTAGTTTCTCAGCGCCTCGTAGTTTATCTTCTCGCGTATCGGTTTGAAGCGGTTGGCGAAGAGCTTCTGCGAGCCGAGCGGCACCTTGTTCTTCACGGGCACGATCTGCAAGAACATGTCCAGCACCCAGATGACCCACAGCAGGTGCAGCGGCGAGAGGCGCTCAAAAAAGCCCCCGCCCTCCAGCACGCCGAAGGCGTCCCGGCGGCAAATGCACAGCCAGACGCAGGCGGCAAGGATCAGGCAGCGGCCAATCAGCCGGCCCACGTATTTCCTTCTTGTCTCAGACATCTCATCCTTCTCTCCCCGGGCGGGCATGTGGCCCGCGTTTTATCTCCTCATTCGCATATTGTAACTCCGCCGCGGCGGCGAGGCAAGCGGTTTCCGCGCTTTGTGACCTCGTCACGGTGAGACCGCGCCGGATGTGGTATGCTCTCTCCACTTGAATTTGGGGAGGAATCGTATGAGTCCGGTGAAGAAGCGGCGCAGGGCCGTTGTGGATGAGTCGGCGTGCGTGGCCTGCGGCTGCTGCGTCAAGGTGTGCCCGATGCGGGCCATAGAGGTCGTCCGGGGCATTGCAGCCCGGGTGGACAGGGAAAAGTGCGTGGGCTGCGGCAAGTGCGCCAAGGAGTGCCCGGCCAGCGTCATAGAGCTCGTGGAGGTGGAGGCATGAAAAAGCGCTGGTATGACTATCTGTGGATCGCGTCGCTGCTGTATCTGACGCTCGGCTTTTTCAACATACTCTTCGCCTGGCTGGGGCTGCTGTGCTTCCTCATACCGCTCATCATCTCCGTCGCCGCCGGGACCAAGGGCTACTGCAACCGCTACTGCGGCCGGGGCCAGCTCTTTGCGCTGCTCGGCGGGCGCTTCGGCCTCTCCCGGAGGCGGGATATCCCCCGCTGGATGAAGAGCAAGCCCTTCCGCTACGGCTTTCTCGTCTTTTTCTTCGCCATGTTCTTCCTGATGCTGTGGAACACCTGTCTGGTGTTCGCCGGGGCACGGGATCTCGGGCAGGTGGTGACGCTGCTTTGGACCTTCAAGCTGCCCTGGCACTGGGCATATCACGGCACGCTGCTCCACCCCGGCGTCGCTCAGTTCGCCTTCGGCTTTTACAGCGTCATGCTCACCTCCACCGTCCTGGGGCTCGCTACCATGGTCCTCTTCAAGCCCCGCAGCTGGTGCGTCTACTGCCCGATGGGCACCATGACCCAGCTCATCTGCAAGGCCAAGGGCGGCAAAGCCGCCTGAGCGCCCCTGCGTGACCTTATCACGGAAATGGGCCGGTCTTTTGTGTATACTTGGCCCATCCAGAAGAGGAAAATACCCGTTTGGAGGTGAACGACATGAAGAAACTCATCAAAAAACTGCTGCGTCCGGTGCTTTTCACCCTGGTCGGAGCGCTTGTGGGACTCGGCTACTACTCTCTGGCGGGCTGCTCCACCGGCACCTGCGCCATCACCTCGAACCCCTACGTCACCATGCTGTACACCGGCCTCATAGGATTTCTGCTCTCCGGAGCCTTCGGCTGCTGCTGCGGCGGGAGCTGCAAGGTGGGATCCGAATCCAAATCCGAATCCGAATAAAAAGACCCCGGCCGTCAGCTCACGGCCGGGCTTTTTTCGTCACTTTCCCGCGTGCGGGAGGGTCAGCTTCTGCACGCAAAGGCTCCCGTTTTCTGCCTCGGCCAGCATCATGGTTATCTCCTGGTCAAAGCGCCTTGGTCCGCAGGAGCCGGGGTTGAGCCAGAGCACGCCGGAGCGCTCTGCCTGAAAATACCTGTGCGAGTGGCCGAAGACCACCGCGTCCACGCCTGAGAGGTCCGC
>CAUAHS010000130.1 GCA_958428885.1 uncultured Eubacteriales bacterium | reverse complement strand
GTCCACGGCGCTGGTGGAGTCGTCGAGGATGAGCACCTTGGGGCTCTTGAGCAGGGCACGGGCGATGCACAGGCGCTGCTTCTGGCCGCCGGAGACGTTGTTGCCGCCGCGCTCGATGCGGGTGTTGTAGCCGTCGGGCAGGCGGTCGATGAACTCGTCGGCGCAGGCTGCACGGCAGGCCTCGATGCACTGTTCCTCGGTGGCGTCCGGGTTGCCCCAGCGCAGGTTTTCAAGGATGGTGCCTGAGAAGAGGGTGTTCTTCTGCAGCACGACGGCGACCTGGTTCCTCAACGCCTCCATGTCGTAGTTCCTGACGTCTATGCCGCCCACTCGGACTGCGCCTTTGTCGACGTCGTAGAGGCGGCAGATGAGGTTCACGAGGCTGCTCTTGCCGGAGCCGGTGCCGCCGATGACGCCTATCGTCTCGCCGGACTTGATGTGCAGGTCTATGTCGGAGAGGACGTCCTCACCGCTGCCCTGCTTGTAGGAGAAGCTGACGTGGTCGAAGTCTATGCGGCCGTCGGGGACCTCGGAGACGGGCTCGGCGGGGTCGTGCAGGTCGGGCTTTTCCTCGAGCACCTCGCTTATACGGCGGATGCTTGCCATGGACATGCTTATCATGACTATGACCATGGAGAGCATCATGAGGCTCATCAGCAGGCTCATGACGTAGCTGAAGAGACTGGTGAGGTCGCCTGTGGTCATGTCCCCGATGACTATGTAGTGGGCGCCGAGCCACGAGACCATGATGATGCAGAAGTAAACGGCGACCATCATCGCGGGGTTGTTGAATGAGAGCAGGCCCTCGGCCTTGACGAACAGCTTGTATAGCGTCTTGGACGCCTTGGAGAACTTGCCGCACTCGTAGTCCTCACGGACAAAGGCCTTGACCACGCGGATGGCGGAGATGTTCTCCTGCACGCTGGCGTTCAGGTCGTCGTACTTGCTGAAGACCTGGTTGAATATCTTCATCGTCACGACCATGATGACGCCGAGCACGACGATCAGGAACACCACGGCGATGAGGAAGGTGAGGCTCAGGTTGGGGCTGATGATGAGGCACATGGCGTAGCTGAATATCAGCATCAGCGGGGAGCGGACAGCGACGCGGATGAGCATCATGAAGGCGTTCTGGACGTTGGTTATGTCGGTGGTCATCCTGGTGACAAGGCCGGGGACGCTGAACTTGTCGATGTTAGAGAACGAGAAGGTCTGGATGTTGTTGTATATCGACTCTCTCAGATTCGCGGCGAAGCCGGCGGAGGCGCTGGCGCCGTATTTGCCCGCAAGAGCGCCGAAGGCCAGACTGAAGAAGGCCATGACTATCATGAGTATGCCGTATCTGTATACGACGGGCAGATTTGAAGCCTCCAGGCCCTTGTCGATGATTATGGAGGTTATGAAGGGGAGCAGAATCTCCACGATCACCTCCAGGGTCGTGAGGCAGATGCAGAGCAGCGTGTCGCGTTTGTAGCGGCCAAGCTGGCGCAGCACAGTTTTCATGTTACGATCCCTCCAATTGCCGTGGTTGTGTGAGCTCGGTCAGGTTCCGGAGCATCTTTTTCTGGAGCCCGTCGAGCTGTGCGAGCTCGGATGCGGTGAAACAGCCGTAGGCCCGCTCTTTGACTGAGCCGAGCGCGCTGTTGAGATAGCCGCTCGACTCTTCGCCTTTTTCGGTTGCGAAAATCAGTTTTTGCCGGTCGTCGCTCTTGCAGCCCTCCATGCGGATGTAGCCCTTTTCACGCAGCCGCTTGAGTATGCAGGAGAGCGAGCCCATGGAGCAGTCAAACTCGCGGTGTATAGCCGTGAGCGTAGTGCCGAACTCGGAGCGGCTCAGGATGTACTGCAAAATGTGCGCCTGTACCGCTGTGAGCTCGGATTCGGCCAACGCGCTGTTGGCCAGCTGCTCGATCTTGATGCTTATGAGCCGGTTGTCGTGAACCAGCCGGTTCTCATCGATGCGTTCAGCCATGCGTTTGCCTCTTTTCGGTGTTGTAGTTATAGTGCTAATTGTTTTGAACGATAGTTTTTATAGCACAATGAGGCTTGTATGTGAAATTCAAATATGCTATATTCAATAAAAGACTTTTATCGTTCACATTTATTTAAAAATTGCCGAAGGGGGGACTTGCGTGAACACAACACAGCTCGAGTGCTTCATGTCCGTGGCGAACTTCCTGAACTTCTCGCGCGCGGCGGAGCAGCTGAGGATAACCCAGCCGGCGGTGAGCCACCAGATAAACACGCTGGAGGACGAACTGGGCGTAAAGCTCTTCCACCGCACCAGCAAGAGCGTGCGCCTGACTCAGGAGGGCTTCATGTTCACGCAGTACGCTGGCGAGATACTGAAGATCTCGGCGTTTTCCAAGGCTCGCATGAAGGAGATGCAGCAGGTCACGCAGAAGCGTCTGATGATCGGCTGCCGCAACACGGCGGAGCTGCGCCTGCTGGTCCCCGCACTGGCCAAACTGCGGGAGCTCAGCCCGGATGTCCTGCCGATACTGAGGCTCATCCCGCACGACACGCTGGAGAGCCTGCTCTCCGACGGGGAGATACACGTCATCTTCACATTCGAAAAGGACTCCGTGCCGCCCAAGGCGCGGTATCGGGAGCTGATGCGCTGTCAGCCGGTGTGCGTGTTTAATCCTGAGCATCCGCTTGCAAAGTGTGAGTCGCTGACGCTCGAACAGCTGCGTGAGGCGGGGAGAATAGCCACCTGCCGCCCGCCCGAGTGCCCGCCGCCGCTCTTTGCCATACAGAGCCTCGTCACTGGCAGCAGGGAGACGCAGCAGATACTCTTCTGCGACAATCAGGAGCTGCTCATCCCGATGGTGCTGGCCGGATACGCCTTTTCCGTCTCGGTTGACCTGCCCAACACGCTCCCGCCGGAGCTGGTGAAGGTGCCGCTCAGCGAGTTCGACCCGCTCTCCTTCGGCGCCCTGTATCTCCCCGAAAGCGGAGGCTCCGCCCTGCGCCTCTTCCTTGATCTCTTCGAGGAGAGCCTGAACGGGTCACGCTTGCAAAACTGAGCCGCCGCGCTGAAAGGAGACAACTACATGGGCCTGCTTGGTTCCATCAGCTATAAAAACCGACTCAGGCGGTCGCTTGGCGACAACTATGGCCGGAAGCCGGACCCGTTCTATTCGGCGGGCGACTTGGACCTTATTCGCAGCTACCACGACTACATGTGCGAGCACGACCCGGACACCTTCCGCGTGGACGACATCACCTGGTCGGACCTCGACATGGACCGGGTGTTCAAGCGCATCAACCCCGGAGTCTCCACTCCCGGCGAGCACTGGCTCTATTACATGCTCCGCACCCCGGCGATGGACGCGGAGGAGTACGCCCGGCGTGAGCGACTGATACACTTTGCAGAGGAAAACGAGCAAGAGCGGCTGGAGACGCAGTTCCTGCTCGGCTGCCTCGGCCGCTTCCGCCGCGCGGACGTGTGCCGTATCTTTGCGCCGGAGAGCGAGGGCTATTTCACGATGGTCATCTACATCCTGCTCGCGCTCTCGCTGCTCTGTTCGCCGCTCTCGCTCATATGGCTGGGCGCCAAGGGCCTGCTCATCACGCTCGCCCTTTTCGCGCTCAACGTGATGCTGCACGAGTGGAACCTCCGCCACTGTCAGGCGGAGATCGACACGGTGAACTTCAGCGTCTCGATGGCCTTTACGCTGCGGAAAAAGCGCAGCCTGGGCTATACCGGACTCGACGAGTGCCTCGGCGGCGCCTATGAGCACCTCGCGCGGCTCAGGCCGCTCATGGCCCTCGGCAGCATACCCGCAAAGAGCTCAGACATGTCGGGAGACATCGTGACCTCTGCGCTGCTGCTCGACCTCATCATGTTCGAGTACCTCAAGAACAAGCTGGACGGCCTGCACGACGACCTCCTCGCCGTGTTCGAGGCGTTGGGGCGGGTGGACGCCGCCATAGCCGTGGCCTCCTGGCGGGAGAGCATGCCGCTCTGGTGCGAGCCGGAGCTGGACTTTGATACAGGGGAGAGGTACGTTGAGGCCGAGAGTCTGGTGCACCCGCTGCTGCGCAGCCCTGTGCCGAACGACCTCAAACTAGACCGCCCCGCGCTCGTGACCGGCTCGAACGCCTCGGGAAAATCCACCTACCTGCGGACGGCTCTGCTTGCGGCGCTGCTCTCTCAGTCCGCCTGCACCTGCCCGGGCGCAAGCTACCGCGGCACAGCCTTCCACGTCTATTCCGCCATGGCATTGCGCGATGACCTCCTCTCCGGCGAGAGCTACTATATAGCCGAGATACTCGCCACAAAGCGCATCCTGGACGCCGCCGGAGCGGGGGAGCCGGTGCTCTGCGCCGTGGACGAGGTGCTTCGCGGTACAAACACCATAGAGCGCATCTCCGCCGCAAGCGAAATACTGCTGGCGCTCAAACGCTCCGGCGCGCTGTGCATCGCGGCGACGCACGACCTCGAGCTGTGCACCATCCTCGCGGGCGAGTACGCCATGCTGCATTTTGAGGAGACGGTCACGGACGAGGGCATGAGCTTTGACTACCGTGTCCGCCCCGGCAAGACCGAGACGCGCAACGCCATACAGCTCCTGCGCCTCATGGGCCTCGACGACGAGATCACGGACCGGGCCGACGAGCGAGCCGCCGCGTTCATACGCACGGGCGTCTGGACGGGCTTTTGACAGAAGGTTCACAAGAAAAATGCAAAAAATGTGATGAATTTCGGCCCTGGGTATAGTAAAATAAAAGGAAGAAAATGCGAGGGAGGCGAAGGGCATGGCGTTTGAAAGAATACCGAGCGGCTACCCCGGCGTGGACGAGGTGTTCGACTATATCCGCATGGGCGACAACGTCGTCTGGCAGGTCTCGGCGCTGGATGAATACCGGCTTTTTGCGGAGGCGTTTGCCAAGCAGGCGCTCAAGGACGGGCGCAACCTCATCTACATGCACTACGCCCGGCACGAGAGTATGTTCAGCCCTCAGCCGGGATTGAAGGTGTACGAATTCGACCCCATGCTCGGCTTCGAGCCCTTCACCGTCGACATATATAACCGCATAACCGAAGAAGGGGAGGGCGCCTTCTACATCTTCGACTGCCTCTCCGAGCTGCAGGTCGCCTGGCACACGGACCAGATGATGGGCAACTTCTTCCGCGTGACCTGCCCGTACCTCTATGAGCTCAACACCGTGGCGTACTTCCCGATAATCCGCGGGCGCCACTCCTTTGAGACTTCGGCCAGCATCCGGGACACGACGCAGGTTCTCATAGACGTCTACATGAGCGACAGCGCGGTGTATATCCACACGCTCAAGGCCATGGGGCGCGACACGATGAACATTTATCTCCCGCACGTCAGCCGCAGCGGCGGCCCCTTCCGCCCGCTGGACGGCGGCGTGGCGCTCAGCCGCTACTACAAGCTGCTCGACGACATCTCTACCCACACCCAGGACCAGAATCTCGACAGCCATGACCGCTTCTTCGCCATGGCCAAGCTGGAGTTCGGCAGGGGCCGCTTCCGCGACGAGACTGAGCGCAAGATACTCGAGAGCATGATGTCCAAGGACCCGCACGTGCAGAAGCTCATCCACCAGCTCTTTGAGCCCAAGGATTACTTCTCCCTGCGAGACCGCATGATAGGCTCCGGCGCGATTGGCGGCAAGGCCTGCGGCATGCTGCTTGCGCGCAAGATCGCAGAGGTCTGCCTGCCCGAGTTCCGCGAGCACACGGAGCCGCACGACTCCTTCTATATAGGCTCCGATGTCTTTTACA
This sequence comes from uncultured Eubacteriales bacterium, assembly GCA_958428885.1. Classification (GTDB taxonomy): domain Bacteria; phylum Bacillota; class Clostridia; order Oscillospirales; family Oscillospiraceae; genus Scatomorpha. Next base: position 102 of record CAUAHS010000130.1, on the reverse strand, counting down.
CCTACATCGTCAGCAACAACTGCTGGCGCGCGAGGATAGAGCAGCGCACGCCTGAGGGCTATTTCTCCAAGGCCGAGGAGCTCAAACAGGCGCTGCTCTCCG